>NZ_JBEYYW010000014.1:0-191110 GCF_040645695.1 Streptomyces sp. NPDC046712
GCGCAAGCTCCTCGACGTGTCCCGACTGACCGGACTCGGCTGGAAGCCGGCCGTCGCGCTGTCCGACGGCATCGCCGCCACCTACGCCTGGTGGCAGGCGCAGCACTGACACCGATCCCGTGCCGGTCGTACGAGGCCGAGAAGCTCGCGGGCGCTTCCCTCCCGTCACACGCGGTCGGGGAACGAGATGCCGAAGCCGTTGCCCGGGTGCCAGTGGTCGCGCGGCCTGTCGTCGAAGTGCAGGAAGCGACGCTGACGCTCTTCGGACCAGCGCGCCAGGCACGGCCAGGCGTGGCTCCTGCTGGACAGGACCAGGGCGCGCTCCGAGAGCGCCGGGGTCACGGCCGCGAGTTCGGCGTCCTCGTGGTCCGGCCCCACCGAGGTGTCCAGCAGGACCATGTCGACACCGCGCTCCTGGACCTGAGGGCTGCTCAGGACCTTCACGGAGTCGCCGATGACCTGGTCCACGACGGCCCGGTACGGCCCCCGGATCAGTTCGCCGGCCCGGGGGTCGATGTCGACGGTGGTGAGCCGGCCGCTGCCGTTGCGGAGCAGAGCGGCGGCGATCAGGCTGCTGGTGATGCCACGGTGGGGGCCGGCCTCGACCACATGCGCGGGGGCCAGCGTGCGCACGAGGGCGTAGTACGCGACGCGCCGGCCGTAGCGCACCTCGCGGTCGCAGGTCCCGGAGCGGACGCTGCCGGCCAGTCCCTCGTTCAGGGTCCTGCGGAGTTCGGCGTCCTCCTCCGCCTCCTGGATGTGGGCGCGCACCGCCTTCACCGGCGTGCCGGTCACCTCGCTCACGAACCAGCAGAGGTGCTCTTGGTTCGAGGGCTCCAGGTCGTAGGTGAAACAGGAGTGCTCACGGGAACGGACGAGCCAGGCGCCCGAGCGCTGGAGCACTCGGGCGTCGTAGCGGGCGACGGTGGCCAGCCGCAGGGGCAGAGCGGCTGCCCGCGCGAACGGCGTTGCGGCGATCTTCCGGGTGAGGTTCTGCATGAGGGGAGGCTAGGGGCGAGGACTTCGCGATCCATGAAGAACCCGCCCATGTCGCCCCACGTCGCCGATGTGGCTCAGTACATTCAGCCGGTCGACGGCGGCTGCGCCGTTCAGAGCCGGTCGACACCCTCCCCACGGCAGCGGTTGCGGGTGTCGAAGACATAGCGGGCGTGTCGTTCGACGAGCGCGTAGTCGAAGTCGTCGTGGTCCGTGGTCACGACGACGGCGTCCGCGGCGCGCAGCTCCTCCTCAGTCAGTTCCACGCGCAGCACGTGGGGCGGGAGATGGGCCGGGTTCGCGTACGGTTCGACGGCCCGCACATGGGCGCCAGCCTCGTGCAGCAGCCGTGCCACCTCGACGGCCGGGGACTCGCGTACGTCGCCGGTGTTCTTCTTGTAGGCGAGGCCCAGCAACAGGACATGGGCGCCGGTCAGCTCCCGTCCGAGTCCGGTGGCCACGCGCTGGACGACATGGCGCGGCATGTGCGCGTTGATCTCGTTGGCGAGTGAGATGAACCGGACGTCGTGACTGAGCTGGCGGCGCACCTGCCAGGCGAGGTAGGTCGGGTCGACGGGCAGGCAGTGTCCGCCCACCCCCGGACCCGGCTGGAAGGGCATGAAGCCGAAGGGCTTGGTGGCGGCGGCCCCGATCGCTTCCCAGATGTCCACGTCGAGCGGGCGCGCGCACATCGCGAGCTCGTTGACGAGCGCGATGTTGACCTGACGGAAGGTGTTCTCCAGGAGCTTGGTCAGCTCGGCTGTGCGTGGGGACGAGACCGGCACGGTGCGGGTCACGATCCGGCGGTAGAAGGAGTCGATCGCGCCGAGGGAGTCCTCGTCGACCCCGGACACGACCTTCGGTGTGTTCTCCAGCCGCCACCGCGTGTTGCCGGGGTCGATGCGCTCGGGGCTGTAGCCGAGATGGAAGTCCCTGCCCGCGCGCAGCCCGCTGCCGTGTTCGAGGATGGGTCGCAGGACCTGCTCGGTGGTGCCCGGATAGGACGTCGACTCCAGGACGACTGTCGCGCCCGGACGTAGATGGGGCGTGACGGACGACGCGGCGCTCTCGATGTACGAGAGGTCGGGCGCCCCGTCCCGCAGGGGGGTCGGCACCGCGATCACGCAGACGTCGAAGTTCTCGGTGTCGGCGTAGTCGTGACTGACCTTCAGTCCGTTGTCGAACGCGCCGAGCAGTCGCTCGGCGGGGATGTCCTCGACGTAGGAGTCGCCCGCTGCCAGCTGCTTGATCCGCAGCTCGTCCGTGTCGAGCCCGGTCACCAGGAAGCCGGCTTCCGCCGCGGCAACCGCCAGCGGCAGTCCTACGTATCCGAGCCCGATCACAGTGACGCGGCAGGGCGCCTCGGTTGGTCCCATGGGGGCAATCTCCGATCGAAGAGCGAAAGAAACGGATCGTGTTTATCACCAGATATCCGATGAAAAGGGACTAACTTACCGAAGGCGGCCGGGCGCTTCCTCGGTATCACCCCGATACCGCAACGTGGTCCCGCGTCGGCCGGGAGAAACTACGGATCGGGCTGCGCATGGAATCCCTCACGTACTTGGTCACCGGTGGTGCCGGCTTCATCGGTTCCCATCTGACGGAGGCCCTGCTCCACGCGGGTCACTCCGTCGTCGTCCTCGACGACCTGTCCACCGGCGACCTGGCGAACCTCGCGGAGGTCAGGTCGCATCCCCGATTTCACTTCGAGAGCGGCTCCGTCCTGGACGAACGCCTGGTCGACGAGGTGACCGGCCGCTGTGACGCCGTCGTCCACCTGGCTGCGGCGGTGGGCGTGCGCCAGATCGTCGAGCAGCCGCTGAGGTCGTTCACGACGAATGTGCGGGGCGCCGAGCACGTCATCGAGGCCGCGCACCGCCACGGGCGCCCGCTGCTCCTCGCCTCCACCTCCGAGATCTACGGCAAGAACGCCTCGGGGCCGCTGACCGAGACCGCGGACCGCGTGCTCGGCGCTACGACCGTCGCCCGCTGGTCGTACTCGACGGCGAAGGCGGTCGACGAGATCCTCGCCTTCGCGTATCACCGGGAGCACGGGCTTCCCGTCACCGTGGTGCGCCTGTTCAACACCGTGGGGCCGAGACAGTCCCCGGCGTACGGCATGGTCGTGCCCCGCCTGGTCCGTCAGGCGGTCACCGGCGAGCCGCTGACGGTCTACGGCGACGGGCGGCAGCGGCGCTGCTTCGCGCATGTCGCCGACGTGGTGGACGCGTTGATGCGGCTCCTGACGCACCCCGGCGCGGTCGGCAAGGTGTTCAACGTCGGCACCTCCGAGGAGACCTCGGTCGGTGAACTCGCCGCACGCATCGTCCACCGGGTGGGCAGCGGCTCGCCCGTGCGGCTCGTCTCCTACGAAGAGGCCTACGGGACCGGCTACGGCTTCGAGGACATGGAGCGCCGCGTCCCGGACACGACCCGTCTGCGCGAACTGACGGGCTGGCGCCCGCGGCGCACGCTCGACGACATCCTGGACGGGGCGATCGCCGATGCGAGACGCGCCTGCGCCTCCCCCGAGGACAGCGCTCCGGCGGACGACGCTCCCACCGGCGGCCCCGTCGCCGACCTCACTGCCGCGGACGACCCTTCCCCTTCCTGCACTCCCGCGATTCCGGACGGCCGGGCGCCCCTCCCGGTGCCCAACACCCGAAGGGTCGAGTCGCCCCCGGTGGCCGATCGCACCACCACCTCCCAGCCCCATTCCTGACGGGACATCACCGTGATCTACGGAATCGCGGCCGTCGCCGCACTCCTGCTCACCGCGGTGCTCGTCGGGCTGCTGCGGGCCTGGGCGCTGCGCCTCGGACTCGTCGACCGCCCCGCCGGTCGCAAGGCTCACGCCCGGCCCACCCCCCACCTCGGCGGTGTGGCCGTGGCCGTCGGTACGGTCGCGGTCAGCCCGCTCGCCTGGTGGGGCGACACGCCGCTCGGGTCGGCCACCGGAGCGCTGCTGCTGGCCGCCGGCGCCGTCGCCTTCCTCGGACTCCTCGACGACCTGCGGCCGATGAGCGCGCGCTCCCGGCTCGTCGTGGAGGCATGCGCGGCCGCCCTGGTGGTGCACCATGCCGGATTCGGGCTCCTCCTGGGCGCGCTGGCGGTCCTCTGGATCACCTTCGTCACCAACGCCTTCAACCTGCTCGACAACTCGGACGGCGCGATGGGCACGGTCGGCGCGGTCACCGCGTTCGGCCTGAGCATCTGCGCGGCGGCGGAGTCCCTGTACGGACTCGCCCTCGTCCTGTGCGCCCTGGCCGCCGCGCTCACCGGCTTCCTCGTGCACAACTGGTACCCGGCCCAGATCTTCCTCGGCGACTGCGGTTCCCTGTTCACCGGCTTCGTCCTGGCCTCGGCCGCCGTGCTGGTGCACGCCGGCCACGAACCGCTCCCGACCGCGGGGGCCGTCTTCGCCCTGTCCGCCGTGGTCGCCGCCGACAGCCTCCTCGTCGTGGTGTCCCGGCGCCGGGCCGGCCGTTCCATTCTCATGGGGGGCACCGACCACATCGCCCACCGGCTGCGCCGGCTCGGCCTCACCACGCCGGGCGCCGCGGCGGTCCTCGGCGCCGCGTCCTGCGTCGGCGTGCTCGTCGGGCTGCTGCTGCACCGCGGCGTCCTGGGTCCCTCGGCGGCCCTCTGGGTGGCGGGCGGCGTCCTCGCCGCGGTCCTCGGCCTGCTGAAGGTTCCCGTCTACACCCGGCAGGTGCGCACGCAGCGACTGCCCGGCCGCCCGGCCGCCACGGGCACGACCGTCGACGTTGCCAGGGGATGACGATGACCACAGCGCCCGCTCTGCCCACGCTCCTCTGTGCCGGGGTGCCGGTCGCGGCCACGACCCCCGCGAACGCCTCCTCGTTCGTCGTCGACCTCGCCCGCGCCCGCGTACCGGCCGACGTCCACCTCTGCAACGCCTACACCTTGGCCCTGGCCGACATCGACCCGGACCTGCGGCGCGTCCTGTGCGAGGCCCGGCTCAACCTGCCCGACGGGCAGGGCGTCGTGTGGGCCAACCGGCTCGCGCACCGGGGCCGCGAGGTGCCGCGCGTCCGCGTCTACGGCCCCGACCTCTTCCTCGACGTCGTCCGCACCGGGCAGGAGGAGAACCTCACCCACTACCTCCTGGGCTCCACGCGCGAGGTGCTCGACCGCCTGACCGCCGAACTCATCGCCCGCTTCCCCCGTGCCCGTATCGTCGGCTCGGAGGCCCCGCCCTTCTGCGACGTCACCGACGAGCAGCGCCGGGCCCAGGCCGACCGGATCGCCGCGAGCGGCGCCCAGATCGTCTGGGTGGGCCTCGGCACGCCGAAACAGGACCACGAGGCGGCGCGCCTCGCGGCCCTCCACCCCGCCGTGTACGTCGCCGTGGGCGCCGCCTTCGACTTCGTCTCGGGCAACAAGCCGCAGGCCCCGCTGTGGATGCAGCGCCACGGCCTGGAATGGCTGTTCCGGCTGTGCAGCGAACCGCGCCGGCTGGCCCGCAGGGTGCTGTGGGGGCATCCGCGGTTCATCTGGGCGGCGTGGAAGGGGGCCCGCGCATGACCCCTCCGCGGAGACTGCGCATCGCCCTCGTCCACAGCTTCTACGGAGGCTCGGTACCCGGCGGCGAGAACATGGTGCCGCTCGACCAGGCGGAGGCGCTGCGCCGGGCCGGCCACGAGGTCCACCTCGTCGCCGCCCGCACCGACGAACTGGCCACCCGCCCGCTGCACCCGCTGCGCTGCGCCGTGACCGTCGCGAGCGGCCGGGGCCGGACCCCGCTCCCCGAACTGCGGGCGATCGCCCCCGACGTGGTCCATGTCCACAACCTCTTCCCCAATTTCGGCCGTGCCTGGGCGGCCCGGTGGCCCGGCCCCCTCGTCGCCACCCTGCACAACTACCGCCCTCTGTGCGCCTCCGCCGTCCTCTATCGGGACGGCGCGCCCTGCACCCGCTGCCCGGACGGAGACCGCTGGGCGGGGCTGCGTAACGGCTGCTACCGCGGTTCCCGGCTCGCCACGCTCCCGTTGGCCTGGGCGTCCCGCGACGGGGTGTCCGGAGATCCGCTGCTGCGCCGCGCCGACCGCGTCGTCGTGCTGTCGGATCTGAGCCGCGCGACGTACGAGCGAGCCGGGCTCCCGCCCCGTCGCATGGCGCTGATCCCCAACTTCGTGCCCGCGCCGGACACCGCGACGGCCCCCCGGGTCCCCGCCTGGGTCTATGTCGGCCGGCTCAGCGAGGAGAAGGGCATCCTCGAGCTGCTGCGCCGCTGGCCCGCCGGCGTACGGCTCGACGTCATCGGCAACGGAGCGCTGGAGGAGGACTGCCGCGCCGCCGCGCCCGACTCCGTGCGCTTCCTCGGAGCCCTGGACCGCGCCGCGTTGCGCGAGCTGCTCCCCGGATACCACGGAGCGGTCTTCACCAGCCGCTGCTACGAGGGTGCCGTGCCGCTCGTCTACGTCGAGGCCCTCGCGGCCGGCCTGCCGGTCCTCGCCTTCGAAGGCTCGTCGGTGCCGCTCGCGATCAGAGCCGAAGGCACCGGCGCGGTCACCTCGTGGGACGCCCCGCTCGCGGACGCCCTGCACGCTGCCGACCGGATCTTCCCCGCACTGCGGGAGCACTGCCGAGAGGTGTACGCGCGGCAGTACGGCGAGCGGGCCTGGACGGAACGCATGGTCGGGCTCTACCAGCAGGTGACGGCGTGACCGCGGCCCGGGTGGGCCTGGTCGTGCCGTACCTCACCGCCTACCGGCTGCCCTTCTTCGCGCGGCTCCGCGGCGAACTCGACGCACGGAACATCGACCTGGTCGTGGCCCACGGCCTGCCGACCGGACTGTCCGCGGCGCGGCGTGACACCGTCGAACTGCCCGGCTCCGTCGCGCTGCGCCAGCGGGTGTGGAACGTCGCGGGCCGCGAGCTGATCTGGCTCGGCCTCGGCGAACTCGCCCGTACCTGCGACGCCCTGGTCCTGCCGCAGTCCATGCACCATCTGCACACCTATCCGCTCCTGGCCCGGCGTCACCCCCGCATCGGACTCTGGGGCCACGGCAGAACCCATGTGTCGGCCCACGGGTCGGTGGCCCGACGCGCCAAGGCGGCACTGACCCGCCGGGCCGACTGGTTCTTCGCCTACACCGAGGCGGGCGAGGCCTACGCCGTACAGACCGGGCTGCCCCGCCACCGCGTCACGGTGGTACACAACTCCCTGGACACGACGGCGCTCGCCGCAGCCCGCGACGCCGTCACCGACGCCGACGTGGCGGCCCTGCGCGAGCGGTACAGCCTCACCGCCGGCCGCACCGCGCTCTACATCGGCGGACTCGACGAGCTCAAGCGAACTCCGTTCATGATCGAGGCCGCCGAGCGCATTGCCCGGCAACTGCCCGGCTTCCGGCTGGTCGTCGCAGGCAACGGCGCCCACCGGCCGCTCGTCCAGGCCGCCCAGGCCTCCGGCGGTCCCCTCGTCTACGTCGGGACCGTAGGCGACCGCGACAAGGCGCTGCTCGGCGCCGCCTCGGACGTCCTCCTGGTGCCCGGCGCCGTCGGACTGTGCGCCGTCGACTCCTTCGCACTGCGCACCCCCGTGATCACCTGTCCGTGGCCGTACCACGGACCGGAGTTCGAGTACCTGGCCAGTGGACGCAACGCGCTGGTCGCACCCGACGACCCGGGGGCGTACGCGGAGGCCGTCGTCGGACTCCTCACCGAGCCGGGCGAGCTCTCCCGGCTCCGCCGTGCCTGCCAGGCGGACGCGACGCGCTACACGGTCGAGGGAATGGCCGCCAGGTTCGCGCGTGGCGTGGAAGGTCTCATCCATGGCACGACGCAAGGCAGACCCTGACCAGCCGGACGCACGGCGCCCGGGACTTCGCACTCGAACCCGAACCCGGCGGATCCTCATCCTGACCGGACTCGGACTGTCGCTGCTCCTGATGACGACGGCAGCCGCGGCCTCACTGCTGTACGCGCGCCTCGACGGGAACATCCGCACCGACGAGGCGGCCGCCCGTGCCCTCGCCGCCGACCACGCCTCCCGCCCCAAGGCGCTGGCGCCGCAGGCACAGAACATCCTGCTGCTGGGCTCCGACCTGGAGACGGTCAAGGACAGCGAGCGCAGCGACACCACGATCCTGCTGCACCTGGCCGCGGATCGGAAGAGCGCCGCCGCCGTGAGCGTGCCGCGCGACCTCATGGTGAACATCCCCAGCTGCTTGCGACCGGACGGCGGCCGCAGCCGGGCCCAGTACGCCCAGTTCAACTGGGCCTTCCAGTTCGGCGGCGCCGCGTGCGCCATCCGCACCTTCGAGAAACTGACCGGCATCCGGGTCGACCACCATCTGGTCGTCAGCTTCACGGGGTTCGAGGAGGTCATCGATGCCGTCGGCGGGGTCGAGGTCGAGGTGACGGAACCGGTGAGCGAACCGGAGTACGGGGTGACGCTGCAGCCGGGGCACCAGCTCGTGAAAGGCAAGGAGGCACTGACCTTCGTACGGACCCGGGTCGGCGTCAGTGACGGCAGCGACCTCCAGCGCATCGAGCGGCAGAAGCAGTTCGTCCGCAACCTGTACGACAAGCTCCGTGAGGCCGGCACGCTGAGCAACCCCACGCGGCTGTGGCCCGTCCTCGACGCCGTCACCTCGGCCCTGACCGCCGACCCCGGTCTCGAATCGCCGGGCGAGCTGTACAAGCTGGCGAGCAGCGCCCGCGCGATCCCCTCCGACCGGGTGCGGATCATCACGTTGCCGTGTGTGGAGGACCCCGAGCGCCCCAGCAACTACCAGATGGTCGAAGGCCAGGGGAGGGCGGTGTTCCGGGCGCTGCGCGAGGACAGGCCGCTGCCGGACCACCTCTACAACGCCTACCGGCCGGACGGCCGCCCCAAGTACTGAGACAGCCCCTGGAAGGTGTCTCGTCGATCATGCCAGGCTCGCTCCTAGACGGCACCGAGCGCGGCGATCGCCGGCCAGGGGCCCGACCGGGGCGCGGGCACCGGCAGGTGGTGCGCGAGCATGTGGCGCAGTGCGTGCAGCTCGGTCAGATGGGTGCGGACCCACGCCCGGCCGCCGGCGCCGTCGGCGAGCAGGCGCTCGGGTCCGGCGGCGATCAGGTCCCGCACCCGCTCGGCGGCCTCGCGCGGTGAGTCCATGAGATGCAGCCCGTCCTTCGGCCCTGCCGCCAGCCAGTCCAGGTCCGGCTGGCGGGAGGCCACATGGACCCGGCCGGCGCACAGCGCGATGGGAAGCCGGTCGGAGTAGTACCCGGAGTAGCCGCGGAAGCGGTCCCAGCCGACGGTGATCAGCGCCCGCCGCATCGCCCCCAACTGATCGTCGTACGGGACCGGTCCCCGGGCGTGGGGGCCGCGCCAGCCCCGGCCGTAGACGGACAGCTCACAGCTCGGGAGCCGCGACAACTTCGCTGCCAGCCTGGTGCGTTCACGGTCGTCCGCGATCAGTTCGATGCCGAAGTACGTGAGCCTGGAGCCCACCAGGGCCACCCCGCGCGGGAGCCCCGGCTCCTCGGGCGCCTCGGCGAAGCACAGCGGTGCCACGTTCGGGACGTATCTCACCGGACGCCTGCCGGCCCGCCGCAGCAGCTCGGCCTGCGCGCCGAGGGCCACGCTGTACACCGTGTCGGCGTGCCGGAACCATGCCACGTTCTGTGCCCGCAGCCGCTTCCGCCCGCCCCAGGCATCGCCCTCCCAGACGACGACCGGCGGGGAGCCGAGCCCCCGCAGCAGCCCGGCGACCTCGCGCTCCGTCCAGCGGTGCGGCTGCGGCGACTGGACGAAGACGAGGTCGGGCCGGGCGCCGGCCGTGAGCCCGGCGATCCGCTCCGGAGCGGCGGCCGGAGCGATCCACTCGTGCCGGAGCACGCCACCGGCCGACAGCTCGCGAAAGGCGCGCAGGAAGCCGTAGTCGGGACTGACGGGAGGGTGCTCATTGCTGACGTGCAGGACGAGCGGCGGACTGGCCACGGACACTCCAGAGGGACGGACGGGGGAGCAGACCGTGGCGCTCGGCCACGGCGTACAGCGGAAGCCTGGCGCGCAGCGGCAGCGCGCACACGAGGACGGCGAGCGCCGCCGCGGTGCCGAGCAGCAGCCCGTGGAAGGGGGTGTCACCGGCCGCCGCGGCCGCATACGCGGCCAGCGCCAGTGCCGCACCAGCCGCGAGGTGCGCTGCGTGGACGCGCAGCAGCGGAGCCAGGGCGATGACGCCGTGGGCGCGCCAACGCAGCAGTTGAACCACATGGCCGACGAGCGGGCCGGTGACGGTGGCCGTGGCGAGCAGCGTGAGCGAATGCCGGGCCACGACCGCCGCCAGCGTGACGGCGATCGCGGAGGCCGCCCAGGACTGGGTGACAACGAGCGAGCGCCGGTCGTCCCGCGCCTGATTGACGCTGTCGCCGACCGAGGTCAGCAGCGTCAGGGCCGAGGCGACGGCCAGGAGCGGGACCAGCGAGGCCGCCGTGACCCAGCCCGGCCCGAGCAGCAGGTTCAACGCGGAGGGCCCAAGACCGGCGACGGCGCCGAACCCGATGAAGGCGATCGCGGACGTCAGGCACAGCACGTCGGACACCGCCTGCCGGGACCGGCCCCGGTCGGCGGCGAGCGCCGGGGTGCTGGTGAGGCTGATGCCTCGCGCGAGCACCGTCAGCGGCAGGCCGGTGAACAGGCTCGCGCGTGAATAGTGCCCGGCCGCGCTCGCGCCGAGCCGGCCGGCGAGCCAGAGGGGCGCGCTGTTGAACACGTACTGCGCGAGGCTGAATCCGCTGAAGAAGCCGGAGGCGTCCACGAGCTCACGGCCCTTGGGCCGGGGGCCGTCGGGCAGGTCCTGTCCGCGCAGCAGCCACAGAGCACCCGCCAGCAGGACGGCCGAGCTCACCGGGGCGGAGACCGCCAGGGCCATCGGGCCCCATCCGGCGGCGAGCAACCCGAGCGAGGCGGCGGCCCCGACGGTGTGTCCCACCAGTTCGAGCCGTACGGCCTGTGGTGTGAGTCCACAACGCCGCAGCGCCGCCGCCGCGGCGAGCCCCGCGGGCAGCGTCAGGAACTGGCAGCTGACCAGCCGCAGCATCGGGCCCGCCTCGGGCATGTCCCACAGGGCGGTCACCGCGAAGGTGACCGCCTGCGCCGCCAGGAAGCAGAGGACGCCGCTCACCGCGCCGATGCGCAGTGCCATCGCGGTCAGGGGCCGGGTGAGCCGCTCGGCGGTCAGCAGACAGGTGGCGACGCCGCTGTTGGAGAAGAACCCGAGCACCCCGGCCACGGCCGACGCTGTGGCGAAGGCGCCGAACGCGGCGGGCGACACCATGCGCGATGTGCACGCGGTGTACACGAGCTGCAGCACGATGGTGGCGGCGGAGCCCGCGTAGTTCCACAGCAGCCCGTGGAGAGCGCGGCGGGCGCGGCTCCCCGACGGACGGTCCGGGGACGGGTGTTGCGCAGCGGGGTGTTCCACGGAGGCGGACGAGTCGTCGGGCGTGCGCGTCATGCGGGTACGAGGGGCTGGGCGAAGGCCTGCCACGGATCCGCGGGCGGCGACGGCAGTGTCACCAGGCCGCCCAGCATGTGCAGCAGCGCCTCCCGGTCGGTGAGCCGCTCGCGCACCCAGGCATGGCCGCGCAGACCGGCGGTGTGCAGCTCGTCGTCGTCTGCGGCGAGGAGCCCGCGCACGGTGCTCACCGCCTCGGCGGGTGTCGCGACGAGGTGCAGGCCGGTGTCCGGGCCGGGCAGCCACTCCAGGCCCGGCTGCCGGGAGGTGACATGGGGGCGCCCCGCGGACAGCGCGATGGGCAGCCGGTCGGAGAAGTAGCCCGGGTATCCGGTGAAGTGGTCCCAGCCCGCCGTGACCCGCCCCTGACGCAGGACCTCGACCTGACGGTGGAAGGGGGCCGGACCTCGCGCGCCGCGGCCACGCCAGCGTGCGCCGTACACCGCCAGCCGGCAGCTGGGTAGCCGGCGTAGCCCGCGGACCAGGCGGACACGGTCGAGACTGCCCTCCAGCCCGCCCCAAAGGCCGAAGCGCACATAGCAGTTGCCCACGGTGACGACATCGTCGCAGGCCTCGCCGAGCGGCGGCACGGGGGTGTCGTCGAACGACAGCGGCAGCACATGGGGGACATAGCGCACGGGCGCGGGGGACTGCCGTCGCAGCAGGGCAGCCTGGGGTCCGAGTGCCACGGAGTACACACGGGCGGCGGCTCCGAGCCAGGCCACCGACCCCGGTGTCAGTTGCTTGCGGCCTCCCCAGGCGTCGCCCTCCCAGAACACCACGGGCGGGTCTCCGAGCGGGGCGAGCAGGGCCCGGACGTCGTCGCCGGTCCAGGGGAAGGCGCCCGGCGACTGCACGAACACCACGTCGGGCCGCAACTCACCCACCTGACAACGGAGTTCTTCCAGCGCCACGTCCCGCCCGCCCCCGAGCAGGGCGAGCGGGGAGACGACGGCGTGCCGCAGCAGTCCGTCCGAGGCGAGCCGGCCGAAGGCCCGCACGAATCGCGAACCGGGCTCCAGGACCCTCTCGTTGGCGATCTGCAGGACCAGAGGTGGCGTCATTGCGGCGGTACGGGGAGGGCGGCGGCGGACGGCAGACCGGCGGCCGTGGGCGCCGCCGGGCCGGGCACCGTGGAGGTGTTCCTGCCGAGCTCCGCGTCGACCATGATGCGGGCGAGCTCCGGCGTACGGACCGAGGCCCGCCAGCCGAGGAGCCGCTCCGCCTTCGAGGCGTCGCCGATCAGGTCCGGCACCTCCGCGGGCCGCAGGTACCTTTCGTCGAAGCGGACGTACCGCTCCCAGTCGAGCCCTGCTTGCTCGAAGCACAGCGTGAGGAAGTCGTGCACGCTGTAGCTCGTGCCGGTGGCCACCACGTAGTCGTCCGGCTCGTCGCGCTGGAGCATCCGCCACATGGCCTCCACGTACTCGGGTGCGTACCCCCAGTCGCGGCGCGCCTCCAGATTGCCGAGGTGCAGTTCCTTCTGCTCGCCCCGGGCGATGCGGGCCGCGGCAATGGCGATCTTGCGGGTGACGAAGGTCTCGCCGCGGCGCGGGGACTCGTGGTTGAAGAGGATGCCGTTGACGGCGTGAATGCCGTACGCCTCACGGTAGTTGCGGGTGATCCAGTACGCGTACACCTTGGCGCAGGCATAGGGCGAGCGCGGGTGGAACGGGGTGGTCTCCGACTGCGGCGCGGGCGAGATGCCGTACATCTCCGAGCTGGACGCCTGGTAGAAGCGGCAGGGCAGGCCGGTCATCCGGATCGCCTCGAGGAGGCGGGTGGTGCCGAGGCCCGTCGTGGAGCCGGTGAACTCGGGCTCGTCGAAGGAGACCCGGACATGGGACTGGGCGGCCAGGTGGTAGACCTCGTCGGGCTGGATCGCCTCGAGCAGGGTGCTGACGCGGGAGCCGTCCGCGAGATCGCCGTAGTGCAGCCGCAGCCGCGCGTCGGGCTCGTGCGGATCCTGGTAGAGGTGGTCGATCCGGCCGGTGGAGAAGGACGACGAGCGGCGGATTAGGCCATGCACCAGATAGCCCTTGGAGAGGAGCAGTTCGGCGAGGTACGAGCCGTCCTGTCCGGTGATTCCTGTGATCAGTGCAACCTTCGGCGGCATGAGGTCACCTCAACTGTGCGGTACGGGGAGCGCGGGGCGGATCTTTCGAGGGGCGGCCGGAGGAGCCGACCCGGTCTGCGCGGCGTGTGGTGCGACGCCGACGGCGAGGGCGCAGAGCACCCCGAGGACAAGGCCTTGTTCGGGGTGGACCTGATAGGTCAGCGCGAAGACGAGCTGGCCGCAGGCGAGCATGCCCAGGGCCCGGAAGGTGAGGTCGGCGCCGCGCCGCAGGGCGGGCGCCAGCGCCGTCGCGTACAGCGCGAGGAAGGCGAGCAGGCCCAACAGACCGATGCGCAGCAGCAGATGGAGGAAGTAGTTGTGCGGCGAGACGCCGACGACCCGGCCGCCGACCAGCCGGTCGAACCCCGAACCGAAGGGCCGGCCGGTCAGCCACTCCACGGCGCCGTTCAGCGTGCCGAGCAGTTCGTACCAGCCCGTCGCGCGCCAGGCGAGCGTGCCGCTGTCGGAGGCGGAGACGGTCAGGCCGGTGCCGAAGCGGCCCAGCAGTCCGGTCGACACGGCGAACACGCCGAGGCACAGGCCGGCCGCCGTGAGTCCGATCCGCAGTGCGCGTCGGCCGCGGGCCGTGATGGCCTCGACGCCGGTTCCGGTGAGCAGCCAGCCGGCCAGCATCGCGGCGGCCACCAGCCACACCGTGCGGTGCTGCAGCAGGACCACGGTGAGCAGCAGGGGCGCGGCGAGCAGATGACGGTGGGCGCCGAGTGGGGTGGCGTACAGCAGGATCACCGCGCCCTGGGCGATCAGCAGCGCCTCGGGGGCCGACAGCGCACGGGACTCGGTCGCCAAACCGTCGATCATCACCTGTCCGATGGCCGAGCCGATGCCGTGCTCCATCCACCACAACACGGCCCGCAGGGTCTCGACGCAGGCCGCCGCCACCCAGACCGCGGCCAGGCGGTGCACCAGCCGTTCGGTGTACGGCAGCGTGAGGCCGTACAGGGCGAGCCCGAAGACGTACAGGAACGGCATCCGCATGTCGTTGCCCGCGGCCTGAAGCCCGAATGCGGCCGCCCCGACGAGGAACGAGCCCGCCGTCAGCAGCAGGATGACCCCCAGGAGCAGCAGTGCACGCTGCGCGCGGGGCGGGCGCCGCACCAGGTTAACGGCGGCCGCCGCCAGCGCGCAGGACACGAGGAGGTCCTGTGTCGTCAGGCTCACGCCCAGGTGGACGACGGTCTCGGAGCGCGCCGCGGGCCACAGCCCGGCGGTCAGCAGCAGCCCGACTCCGACGACGGGCGCTCGTACGTAGAGAACGGTCAGCACGCCGAGGGTGAGCAGGCCGGTCAGGGCGAACAGCAGGAGCGTGGGGGTCACCGGGCGGCCGCCGCCCGCAGCACGGTCCGCACATAGGGCGAGACCATCAGCAGTGGCGCCCAGGGCCAGTTGTGCCGCAGGCAGTAGATCCACCACTGGCGGGGCGGCAGTTCGCGCTGCGAGGTGACCCGGCGCAGCGCCGCGCGTACGCCGATGCCGGGTTCGCGGGAGCCGGCGAGTGGTGGATTGGCCTCGCACACGCCCACATGGTGCGGTGCCACATAGAGTCGGAAGCCCGCTTTCCGCGCCCGGAACCCGTGGTCGTAGTCGCCCATGCCGTGCTTGAAGGGCCGGTCGATGTCCCCCACGCGCTCGCGTACGGCGCGCGGCAACAGGACGACATTGCCGTTGTACGTGTCGCAGGGCTCGGGGCGCCCGGTCGGCTCGACCAGGTCCAGGGCGCGGCCCCGGCGGCCGGAGTACGTGGTGCCGGTGCCCGCGCCGAAGCTCTCGCGGGAGCGCACGGCGCCGACCACCACCGCGTCCTCGCCGATCTCTCGCGCGGTGGCGAGGAGCACCGCCAAGGCGTCGTCGGCGAGTTCGACGTCGTCGTTGAGCCACAGCTGGTGCGTCCAGGGGGCGGCGGCGCCGTCGGCACAGCTCTCACGGCCGGCGATGCGCATGCCCTCACCCCAGAAGACGTCCGTGCCGACACTCCGCACCCGCACCCCGGGGTGGAGGCGCCGCACGGCTTCCGGCGTACCGTCCGTGCTGCCCGCGTCGACCAGATGGGTGCGCACCACGGTCCCGGCGGGCAGCCCGCACTGCCGGTCCAGCGCGGCCAGCGCCGACAGGGTCTTGGCGCACCGGTTGTGACTGGTCATCAGAACGGCTACGTGGGGAGCTGGCGGCATACGGCCCTCGGGTTGCGTCTCGCAGATAGGTGCCGCACAAGTCTTGAACACGGGCTCGGGAGAATCGCCGGACCACACTCAAGAAGGCGCCGTCGACCGCCCGCTTGGCCGTACAGCCCCGGGGATCGATCCACGCATGGCTGAACGTACGGCTCGGTTTCGTGTGATGCCGTGGAGCGAATGCCTATGCTCAGCACGCACGTATGGATAAATCGGAAAAGTCGGGCTTCTGGTCCTGATCTCACTGAGGGGTATTCCTTGGATCTCCGCGGTTTCCTGAGCATCGTCGTCAGACGCTGGCCGTCCTGCGCCGCGTGCCTGCTGCTCGGAGCCCTCGCGGCCTGGGCGGTGAACACGCTGACCACTCCCGTGTACGAGGCCCGCACACAGCTGTTCGTCGCCACCCACGCCGGCTCCGACACCATGCAGCTCAACCAGGGGCAGAGCTTCTCGCAGGCCCGAGTCCTCTCGTACGCCAACATCGTGAACACCCGTCAGGTGACCGAACCGGTGGTCAAGGAACTGCGGCTGCCCACCACGCCGGACGAGCTCGCCGGACGCATCCGGGCCGAGGCGCCCGTCAACACCGTCCTCATCGACATCCTGGTCTCCGACACCGACCGGCGGCGCGCCGCCCGCACCGCCAACGCCGTCGCGGTCCGCTTCAGCCAGGTCATCGAACGACTCGAAACACCCCGCGTCGCCCACTCCGCCAACGACTCCGGGATGGCCGCCGCCGCGCCGGTCTCCCCGGTGACCCTCGGGGTGACGCAGCGAGCCACCGTGCCGAGTGTCCCCGTCTCACCGAGGCCGCTGCTCAACTTCGCGGTCGGGCTGCTCGGCGGACTCCTGCTCGGCGTCGCGTTCGCCGCCCTGCGGGAGACTCTCGACACCACCATCAAGACCGCCGAGGCGCTGAGCGAGCTGACCGCGCTGCCGCCGCTGGCCACGATCCCGTTCGACAACGACGCCCCTCTCCACCCGGTCACCGTCGGCGAGGCGGCCCACTCGCCGCGCGCCGAGGCCTTCCGCAGACTGCGCACCAACCTGCAGTTCGCGCAGGTCGGCGAGCGGCCCCGGATCATCTCGGTGACCAGCTCCCTGCCCGGCGAGGGCAAGACCAACACGGCGGCCAACCTGGCGGTCTCGCTGGCCCGGGCGGGCATCGCCACCTGCCTCGTCGACGCCGACCTGCGCCGGCCGTGTGTGGCCCGCACCTTCGGACTCGTCCAGGACGCGGGACTGACGAACGTCCTGATCGGGCAGGCGTCGGCCGAGGACGTGATGCAGGAGGCGACCGCGGGACTCGCCGTCCTCACCAGCGGGCCGATGCCGCCCAACCCCACCGAGCTGCTCTCCTCGGCCCGGATGGGCGAGGTGCTGCAGGAGCTCGCCGCCTGCTACGAGGTCGTCATCGTCGACACCGCGCCGCTGCTCCCCGTCGCGGACACCGTCGGCCTCGCCCCGCTCACCCAGGGCACCCTCCTCGTCGTACGCGCCTCGAAGACCTCGCGCGAGCAGGTCCGCACAGCCGTGGACTCGCTGCGCAACGTGGGCGCCCGCCCGCTGGGCGCTGTGTTCAACATGGCGGAGGTCGCCAAGGGCGGGTACGGCAGCTACGGCACGTACGGTGAACTGCCCGCGCCCCGCCCCGCGGTGCGACACCGGGCCGCGAGCGACCCGCAGGACACCGGGGCGCGCGGATGACGCGGCGGAACCGTGCCCGCCGAGGAGCACGCCGATGACTCCCGAACCCGCGACCGTGGCAGGCTCTGTGCCGGCCGGTCCGGTTACAGAGCCCGGCCTGGTGATCGAGCCCGGCCTGGTGGCCGAGCCCGGCCCGGTGACAAAGCCTGGCCCGTCCCCGTCGGCGGGTTCGTCCGACCGCCTGGCGCGTGCGACCTTCACGGTGCTCTTCGTGTGCACGGGAAACACCTACCGGTCGCCGCTCGCCGAACGGCTGCTCGCCGCCCGCCTCGGGCCGGGCACGGGCGTGCGGGTCGGCAGTGCGGGCACCAAGGCGCCCTGGGGGGAGGGGATGGATCGGGCCACCCGGGCCGTGCTGACGGGTCTCGGCGGCGATGCCGAGGGCTTCCGTCCCCGGCTTCTCACGGCCGAGCTGGTGGCGGGCGCCTCGCTGGTGCTGGGTCTGGAGCGTGAACACCGGGAAGCCGCCGTGCGGCTGGTCCCGGTGGCGCTGCGCCGCTGCTTCACGCTCAAGGAGTTCGTCCGGCTCGCGGAGGGCGACGAGGGACCCGGGCAGGGGCTCGACGTCGTCGCGCGAGCCGCCGCCCGCCGCGGCACGGTGTGCGCGCCCCGCCCCGCGGACGACGACATCGCCGACCCGTGGGGCGAGCCCTACGAGGTGCTGCGGCGCTGCGGCGAGGACATCGACGCGCTGGCCGTCCGCCTCGCCGCCCTGCTCAGCGCCGAGCGCGGAACTGCCGTACCGCTCTGACGACACCGAGACCGGTCCGGTACACGGCGGGCTGCAGACCTGACAGCACCGTCGCGAACCGGGCCGGCGAGGTGCGCGTCGACACCCTCAGCCGGCTGAGCCGCAGCGGGTGCTGGGCTGCCGGGTCGCTCAGCGCGTGGTCGTAGAGGAAGCCGGAGCGGTAGCCCAGCTCGCGCAGCACGGCGTCGGCGCGGACGTCGAAGTCACCGTTGGGGTAGGCGAAGGCGGTCGGTGCGTGCCCCAGATGGTCCGTCAACAGCCGATGTGCCTCGTGCACTTCATCGCGGATCGTCGTCTCG
This sequence comes from Streptomyces sp. NPDC046712, assembly GCF_040645695.1. Classification (NCBI taxonomy): domain Bacteria; kingdom Bacillati; phylum Actinomycetota; class Actinomycetes; order Kitasatosporales; family Streptomycetaceae; genus Streptomyces; species Streptomyces sp. NPDC046712. The sequence goes on from NZ_JBEYYW010000014.1 coordinate 18,537, forward strand.
TCGCAGCGGTCGAGACACGGATGCGTGAGGGTATGACTGCCGATCGCGACGCCACCCGCTTCGAGGGTGCGCAGGTCGGCGGCGGTGAGCTGACGCCCGCGGGGCGCGGGCACGGAGGCGGTCTTCCGCAACTCCCGGAACGCATCGCGGCGTTGCGTCTCGGGAAGTTGCTTGAGGGCGTAGGCCGCCGCGCGCGGGGGGAGGTCCCGCGCCAGGCCGCGACACGTTCCGCCGTGTGCGAGCAGATGCTCCAGCTCGTCCCACCAGAAGGGTTCGTCGGTGCCGACGAGACCGGCGATGACGAAGCACACGGCGGGGATGCCCCGCTCGACCAGCAGCGGCAGCCCGTGCTCGAGTACGGACGGGTCGCCGTCGTCGAAGGTGACCAGCACACTGCGGGGCGGCAGCGGGACCCCGTCGCGCACCGCTGCCTCGACCTGGCCGAGGGAGACCGGACGGGCGGTCGTGGCCAGCCGGTCGAGCTGGGCGGCGAAGGCGGCGGAGTCCTCGACGCCGTGATAGCCGAGCACGGCGAGGCGGCCTGCGGCGCGGTGACGGAACCACAGCTGGGCGGGGGAGCGGAGCAGCGCCCGGTCGAGGCCGTGCCACTGTTCGTAGCGTTCGTACCAGGCCGTGCGGCGGGCGGCGTCCGTGGTGGGGCTCATCCGGGGCTCCCGGGACCGGCGACGTCGGTGGCGACACGGGTGAAGAGGCCGGGTGACGCTCCGGGTGGGGCGCCGGGGAACGATGCGCCGGGGAAGGACGCGCCGTACCCCTCGCCGGGATGCCAGTGTTCGGCCGGATCCTCGCGGAAATGCAGGAAGGCGCGGTGGTGGCGCTCGGACCACTCCGCCAGCGAGCCCAGGAAATGGCTCGTCGTCGACAGCACCACGGCCCGCTCTCCGAGCGCGGGCAGCGCCGCCGTGAGCTCCGCGGTCTCGTGCCGGGCGTCGACGTAGGTGTCGAGCACGAGCAGATCGATCCCGCGTTCCTGCACCTCGGCACTGCCCAGCGCGGCGACCGAATCGCCCACGACCCGGTCGACGACAGCGGCGTACGGGCCCTTCTGGAGCAACTCCCCGGACTGCGGATCGAAGTCCACGGCGGTCAGCCGCCCGTGCCCGTTGCGCAGCAGAGCGGCGGCGATCAGACAACTGGTGATGCCCCGATGCACCCCCGCCTCGACCACATGCTCGGGCCGCAGCGCGCGCACCACGGCGTAGGCGGCGGCCCGCCGCGCGTAGCGCACCAGATGGTCACAGGTGCGCCGCCGGGCTCCGGCGGCGAGCACCTCTCGCATGTGGGCCCGCAACGCCACGTCGGCCTCGACCTCGTCGAGGTAGCCGCGCAGCTCCCCGACCGGCCGCCCGGTGATCGTGGCGGTGAACCAAGCGAGGTGCTCACGGTTGACCGGAGTGAGGTCGTAGGTGAAGCAGGCGTTCTCACGGGACCGGACCAGCCAACTGCCGGAGCGGCGCAGGACGGACGCGTTGTGCCGTGCGACGGTGGCGAACCGGAGGGGGAAGGCCGCGATGGGCGCGAGCGGACTGGCGGCCAGCCGCCGTGTCAGAGAAGTGGGTTGCACCGGCCCACCGTAGAAGGGGTGAAGCCTCTTCATCGACGGAAATGCCCGGCATTCCCGGTATGTCACTCGTGCAGGCCTCCGCCGGAACCCTCTTTCACTGAGGCGGCGGCACCCTGGCCGGACCGCTGATCGAGGCCTCCGAACCCGCCGGTTGCCCCTTCGGCCCCTTGGGGTCCACCCCGCTTCTGGCGGCCGCCGATTGCAGCGCCCTCAGCGCCACCAGGAGTACGCCGATGTCGTCCAGGTACACCGGGTCCGGGATCAGGTCGATCGGCGAGACCGTGTAGACCACCGCCGCCCAGAAGAGGGCCTTGGACTGCAACGGGACACCGGCGTCCACCAGCAGCCTGCGAGCCTGGAAGACGCGTACGAGCAGAACGGCCGCGAATCCCGCCACCACGAGCACGAGAACCACGGCCACGATGAGCCAGAGGGCGCTGTCGTCCATGCTGCTCTCCTACCCCGTGACGTCCCGGCCGCACCGGTCGTCCGCGGCGGTCACCAGGCTACGCCGCCTGGCCCGCTGCCCGGCCTCGTCGACCGTGCCCGTCCGCGGCCCGGCTGTCCACCCCGCCGGTGACACCGGCGTGCTTCGGGTTTGACCGCCCGAGAAGCGGCAAGCCGAACCGACAGGCGCCCAGCAAGCAGTGATGAACAGCCAGCCAGGAGTCACCATCACAGGAAGGCAGCCATGTCGACCCTGACCGCAGTTCTCATCCTCGCGGCGACGGTCGCCGCGCTACTGGCGGCCGGTGTCCTGCTCCGGGCCCGCACGGGCACGGGCAGCGGCACGCGCTCCCTCAAGCGGCGCTTCGGCCCCGAGTACGACCGCACCCTCGAACGGCACGGCGGCGCCCGCGAGTCCGCCCACCACGACCTGCGCGAGCGGGTCGAGCGGCACGGACGCTTCCGCCCGCTGCCGCTGGAGCCGGCGATCCGCGAGCACTACGTCGCTCAGTGGACCATGCTCCAGGAGCGCTTCGTCGACGCGCCGCGGCAGGCCGTGGCCGACGCCGACGAGCTCCTCACGCGGATCGCCGCGACCCGGGGCTTCCCGGATCCCGACCGGCGCGACGAGCAGCTCGCCGCCCTGTCGGTGCACCATCCGCACCATGTGGAGGGCCTGCGCGCGGTACGCCGTGCGGCGCACTCCGCATCCGCCTCCACCGAGGAGTTGCGGGAGGCGCTGGTCCACGCACGTGCCCTGTTCGAGGACCTGACGGCGCACGGGAGTCCGGCCGGCACCGCGGCCGCCCGAACGCGCCCGGAGTCCGGGCGTAACCGCGGGCATCTCCTCAAGCCGAAGGGAAGCGGCGCGTGATGCCACACGAAAACCGGGACCAGCGGGCGGCGGGCCGGGCCGATGGGAATGCGCGGCGCGGATCCGCGACCCCGAGTGCCCCGGACGCGGTGATGCCGCCGCCGCCGGCGCCACAGTCCGCCGTCCCGTCCGAGGACCCCGGTGCCACGGGCCGGAGCGGCGGGAGCCGCAGCAACGCTCCCGCCGTGACCTCCGCCGCGCCTCGCGGACGGGACACGACGGACCGGTCGGGCGACGGCCACGGCCGCGGTCCGGGCCACGGCACCCGTGGCGAGCACGACGTCAGCGGCGTGGGCGACGACCCCGCGTCCGGTACGGGACACGGGCCCGCCGCCGCCGACGGCGCCGGTCCGGCGGGACAGCTGCTCGGCGACGGCGAACGCGACCGTCTCGGGCAGCGCCTGCACCACGCGCTCGCAGGGTTCGTCGACTCTCCCCACGACTCGGTCGCCGAGGCGGCCGAGGTCCTCGCCGAGGCGGAGCAACAGCTCATCGCCTCCCTGAGGGACCGCCGCGCCGCGTTGCGGGCGGGCTGGCAGGAGAACGGCGATCCGGACGGCCCGGGCCCCGACACCGAGCAGCTCCGGCTCACCCTGCGGACCTACCGTGAGGTGACGGAACGGCTGCTCCGTGCATGACCCGGTGCCACCCACCGTAGAAGGCAGAAGCCCCATGGACCCCATGGGGCTTCTGCCATGCCGGGCCCCCGGGGTCCGCGCACACGCGCCGACCCGCCCCGGAGACGCCAACCAACCCCGGACCGAGGCCGGTTGGGAGTGACCACCCGCTCGCGGGGCACCAGGAACACATGCGAGAACACGCAGAAGACCAGCCTCCGCGCAGAACGCCGAGAGGCGAACGGGCCCCGCGCAGGTGGCCGGCTGTCGCCCTCGTACTCCTCGGGCTGTCCCTGGTCCTCTTCCTCCTGGGGCGGTTCGTCCACGTGCCGGGCCTGGACGACGTGTTCGGCGTCGACACGCAGGACCGCTCCGGCCCGGCGGTGCTGAAATCCATCCAGGACATGCACCGGTACGAGGGCGCCGCCGGCAACTACCAGGTCGTGGTCGACCTGGAGAAGGACGCGCGGCTGCTGCCCGACTCGATCCGCGGGACTCGTACGCTCTTCGTCGCGAGCGGCAGCGTGGCCGCGTACGTCGACTTCGGAAGCATCGGCCAGGGCAGCGTGACCGTCGACGAGAAGCGCACCACTGCCACCCTCCGCCTGCCGCACGCGCAGCTCGCCGAGCCGTTCGTGGACCCCAAGCGCTCCTACACCGTCTCGAAGCAGCGTGGCCTGATCGACCGACTGGGCGACCTGTTCTCCGACAACCCGGCCGACGAGCGCGCCGTCCACGTCCTCGCCGCCGAACGCATCGGCGACGCCGCCAAGGAGAGCGACCTGACGCTGCGTGCCGAGAAGAACACCACGTCGATGCTCCAAGGCCTGCTCCGCGCCCTCGGTTTCGAACAGATCACCGTCACATACAGCTGACACGAGTGTCCGGGCCCACATCGGGGGTACCCGCAACCTTCGCGAAGAACTGTGGAGTTGGGGGCCATGGCACTACGTATCGGATGGCGCCGCGTCACGACCGAGCGGCAGCGGAAAGTGAAGGAGAAGCAGCAGCGGAAGGCCCCGCGGGCGGGTCCCGGGCCCTGGATCCGCGTCGGTGTCACCGTGCTGGCCCTCGCCGCCATGGTGGCCTTCGGCGTCGTCCTCACCCGGCTGACCCTCCAGCCGTCGCCGGCCTCGGAGATGCTCACCCACGCCAACCTCCGGCCGGGGGACTCGATCCGCGCCTACCTCGAGCAGCCCGCCTTCCGGGACACCGTCAAGCAGCTCGGCGGCAACATCCTTCTGGGCGTGCCGTTCGGCCTGCTGCTGCCGGTCGTGTCGCCCCGTAGCCGTGGGTTCGTACGGGTCGCCCTCCTGACGGTGGCGACGATGCTCCTGGTCGAACTGATCCAGGGCGCCCTGGTCAGGGGGCGCGCCTTCGACATCGACGACGTCCTGCTCAACACCACGGGCGCGCTGCTCGGCTACGCCCTGGTGGGCCGCCGCCTGGGCAGGGCGGTGTATCCGCGGCGCCGGCGCCGGTGGTGGTCGCGGCGCCGCACCTGACCAAGGGCGGGGCACGCGATACCGCTCCTGCCGCACTCTCTTCTCAGGAAGGCGTTTCCATGGACGGACGAAAGGGCGGTGCGACGCCGAAGGGCGAGCAGTACGACGGGCAGCGCGGCGGCGGGAGCGCCGGGCAGTCGGACGCGGGGCCGGACGGGCGGGTCGAGACGGAGGAGGAGCGCGCCGACCGGCGCTGGCAGGAGCTCATCCAGGAGATCCGGGTCGCCCAGACCGGCGTGCAGATCCTCCTCGGCTTCCTCCTCACGGTGGTCTTCACCCCGCTCTTCCAGGATCTGGAGCAGAAGGACAAGACGATCTACATCGTCACCGTCGTCCTCGGGTCCCTCGCCACAGGTGCGCTGATCGGTCCGGTCTCCTTCCACCGGATCGTGGCCGGACGACGGATCAAACCCCAGGCCGTCGTCTGGGCCTCACGGCTCACCTTCACCGGCATCCTTCTGCTCCTCGCGACGCTGACGTCGGCGCTGTTCCTCATCCTGAGGGCGGCCACCCACGACCCCTACGTGCCCTGGCTCGTCTCCGGAGTCCTGGTCTGGTACCTGATCTGCTGGTTCGTCCTGCCCCTGTGGGTCCGTACGCGCTACACGAGCGGAGGCTGACCTCGCACGTCGAGGCCGACCTCGCACGCGGTCCTGGGGCACTGTGCCCCGTGCCGAGTACGTGTGCCAAGGTGACCTGATGACCACGCCCGAGAAGACCGACCACCGCCTCCTCTTCGGCTGCATGGGCCTGGGGGGAGGCTGGGACGCGGGGCCTTACACGGCCGCCGACATCGACGCGGCGGAGACCGCTGTCGAAGCGGCGCTGGACAGCGGCATCACCGCCTTCGACCATGCCGACATCTACCGGCGCGGCAAGTCGGAAGCGGTCTTCGGCGAGGTCATGGCCCGCTCGGCGGGACTGCGTGAGCGGATCACCCTGCAGACCAAGTGCGGCATCCGCCTGCCCGAAGGGGGCCGACCCGGCCTGTACGACCTGCGCGGCTCCTCCATCGTCCGCAGGGTCGAGGAGAGTCTGGAGCGGCTGCGCACCGACGTCCTCGACGTCCTGCTTCTCCACCGCCCCGACCCGCTGGCCGACCCCGCCGACATCGGCGATGCCCTGACCTCGCTCCACCGGCAGGGGCTCGTCCGCCGTTTCGGTGTCTCGAACATGAACTCCGCGCAGATCGCCCGGCTCCAGGCCCATATGGACCTGCCGCTCGTGGCCAACCAGCTGGAGATGAGCCTGCACCGGCGCGCCTGGCTGGAGGACGGCATCCTCGTCAACACCCCGGAGTCCGCGGGCAACGGGTTCCCCGCCGGTACCGTCGAGCACTGCCTGACCCACGGCATCGCGCTCCAGGCGTGGGGGGCGCTGGCCCAGGGGCGCTACACCGGGGCACACGGGACCCCGCAGGAGACGGCCACCGCCGCGCTGGTGACCTCCCTCGCCGAGGCCAAGGGCACCACGCCGGAGACGATCGTGCTCTGGTGGCTGCGGCGCCACCCGGCCCGTATCGCCCCCGTCATCGGCACGTCGAACCCGGACCGCATCCGCGCCTGCCGGGACGCCGCGACGGGCGAGCCCGACCTGAGCCACGACGAGTGGTACGCCCTGTGGATCTCCGCCCGCGGGGCCGCACTGCCGTAGCCGCGACGAACGTCGCCGGTCGCCCACTGCCCGTTCGAGTCGCTCGGCACCGCGCGGCGGGCCGTCAACACGGTAGGCCGCCGTCGTCAGGGCACCGACCGCCCGGCCTGATCCAGCGGGCAACCCCCCTCATCCGTATACGGGCCAGCCGGAACGAGGGTCCGGATCACGTCGGTCCGGTCCCGTTGTTCTCCACCGTCTCCCTCCAGTCGATCACGGGAGGGTAGTCTCGTCTTTATTGCCGTACGGCAACGGTCCCGTGCCGGGGTCGTACGGGGCCGGAGTCTGCGCGAAGGGCACGGCGCAGGGCGCAGGCCCCTCGGCGACAGTCGGGGGTGAAGCCAACGAGGATGGATCATGTCCGACACGACGATCGACAGCTCCTCCGCGGCACGGCGGCCCGGACCGGCCGCCGTGGGGGAGCCGGAGCTGCGACAGCTGCTGGCAGGCCTCACCGCGGTACGGGACGGAGACTTCGGCACACGGCTGCCGGACGACGCCAACGGGTTGATGGGCGAGATCTCCGCCGTGTTCAACGGCATGGTCGACCAACTCTCCCTCTTCACCTCCGAGGTCACCCGCGTCTCCCGCGAGGTCGGCACGGAGGGCACCCTCGGCGGGCAGGCGGTGGTCCCCGGCGTCTCGGGCACCTGGGCGGACCTGACGGACTCCGTGAACGCGATGGCCGGCAACCTCACCACGCAGGTCCGTGACATCGCGCAGGTCGCCACCGCCGTGGCCGAGGGAGACCTCTCGCGGAAGATCGATGTGGACGCGCGCGGCGAGATCCGGGAGTTGAAGGAGACCATCAACACGATGGTCGACCAGCTGTCGGCCTTCGCCGACGAGGTGACCCGGGTGGCCCGCGAGGTGGGCACCGAGGGGAACCTGGGCGGCCAGGCCACCGTGCGGGGAGCGTCGGGCACCTGGAAGGACCTCACGGACAACGTCAACGTGATGGCGTCCAACCTCACCGGGCAGGTGCGTTCGATCGCGCAGGTGGCCACCGCCGTGGCCCGGGGCGATCTGTCGCGCAGGATCACCGTTGAGGCGAAGGGCGAGGTCGCCGCGCTCGCCGACACCATCAACACCATGGTGGACACCCTGTCGGCCTTCGCCGACGAGGTGACCCGGGTCGCCCGCGAGGTCGGCACCGAGGGCCGCCTCGGCGGCCAGGCGCGGGTCCCGAACGTGGCCGGCACCTGGAAGGACCTCACCGACAACGTCAACTCCATGGCGAACAACCTCACCGGGCAGGTCCGCAACATCGCCCAGGTCACGACCGCCGTCGCCAACGGCGACCTGTCCAAGAAGATCGACGTCGACGCCCGGGGCGAGATCCTGGAGCTGAAGACGACCATCAACACGATGGTCGACCAACTGTCCTCGTTCGCCGCCGAGGTCACCCGCGTGGCCCGGGAGGTCGGCAGCGAGGGCCGCCTCGGCGGTCAGGCGGAGGTCGAAGGAGTCTCCGGGACCTGGAAGCGGCTCACGGAGAACGTCAACGAACTCGCGGGGAACCTGACCCGGCAGGTCCGCGCCATCGCCGAGGTCGCGAGCGCGGTCGCGGAGGGCGACCTCACCCGCTCGATCACCGTCGACGCCTCCGGCGAGGTGGCCGAACTCAAGGACAACATCAACTCGATGGTCGGCTCGCTGCGCGAGACCACGCGCGCCAACCAGGAGCAGGACTGGCTCAAGTCCAGCCTCGCCCGGATCTCCGCGCTGATGCAGGGCCATCGCGACCTGGCCGTCGTCGCCGAACTCGTCATGGACGAGCTCACCCCCCTCGTCCGTGCCCAGTACGGCGCCTTCTATCTGGCCGAAGAGGGCCCCGACGGCCTCGAACTGGGGCTCGTCGGCTCCTACGGCCGCCCCGCCGGCAGCCCGGAGGACCGCCGGTTCCGGCTCGGCGAGTCCCTCGTCGGACAGGCCGCCCGCAGCCGCCGCGTCATCGCCGCCGACGACGTTCCCGGCGACTACGTCTCCATCTCCTCCGGACTCGGCCACACCGCGCGCGGCAGCCTGATCGTGCTGCCCATCGTGGTCGAGGGCCAGGTTCTCGGCGCAATCGAGCTCCTGTCCTTCACTCCGTTCACCTCCGTGCACCGGGACTTCCTGGAGCAGCTCATGGAGACGGTGGGCGTCAACGTCAGCACGATCGTCGCCAACGCCCGGACCGACGAACTGCTGGGCGAGTCCCAGCGGCTGGCCGGCGAGCTGCGTGCCCGCTCCGAGGAGCTGCAGGTCCAGCAGGAGGAGCTCCAGCATTCCAACGCCGAACTGGAGGACAAGGCCGCCCTGCTGGCGGCCCAGAACCGCGACATCGAGGCGAAGAACCTGGAGATCGAGCAGGCGCGGCAGGAGCTGGAGGAACGTGCCCAGCAGTTGTCGCTCGCGTCGAGGTACAAGTCGGAGTTCCTCGCCAACATGAGCCATGAGCTGCGCACCCCGCTCAACAGTCTGCTGATCCTGGCCCAGTTGCTCGCCCAGAACCCCACCCGCAATCTCACCGCGAAGCAGGTCGAGTACGCGGGCATCATCCACTCGGCCGGTTCCGACCTGCTCCAGCTGATCAACGACATCCTCGACCTGTCGAAGGTGGAGGCCGGCAAGATGGACCTCAACCCCGAGCGGGTCGAGTTGCGTCAGCTCCTCGAGTACGTCGAAGCGACGTTCAGGCCGCTCACCACGCAGAAGAACCTCGCCTTCTCCATCTCCACCGCACCCGGTGTGCCGGTCGACCTGGTCACCGACGACTCCCGACTGCGGCAGGTGCTGCGCAACCTCCTCTCCAACGCCGTCAAGTTCACCGACCGCGGCAGCGTGGAGCTGAGCATCGAGCCGGCGGCGGACGACGAGCTGCCCGGCACGGTGCACCGCGGCGGCGCCGTGGTCGCGTTTCGCGTCAAGGACACAGGCATCGGCATCGTCCCTCAGCACCTGGAGGCCATCTTCGGCGCCTTCCAGCAGGCGGACGGGACGACCAACCGCAAGTACGGTGGTACCGGCCTGGGGCTGTCCATCAGCCGTGAGATCGCCTATCTGCTGGGCGGCGCTCTGACGGCCCACAGCGAGCCGGACATGGGCAGCACCTTCACCCTGTATCTGCCCGTCGCCCGGGCCGACTTCCAGGCGCAGACCGTGCCCGAGACCGGGGCCCCGGCCGCGGAGGGTGAGCCGGGGAAGACTGCCGAGAGTGCCGGCGCCCCCCGTGTCGCCCTGCCGGCCGCCCCGCAGGCACGACAGCCCAGGCGCCTGCTGGTGATCGAGGAGCGCTTCGGCGGGCTGCTCTCGCTGGTCGCCGAGAACGCCGTGGCGGAACTGGCCCAGAGCCGGGACCTCACCGACCGGGCGGACATCGAGGTCATCGCGGCCGTGGGAGCGCAGGAGGCCGCGACCGCCTTGGCCACCCAGCCGTTCCACTGCGTCGTGCTCGAACTCGACATGGCGGACGACGAGGCCCTGCACTTCCTCGACGCCATGGACGGGGACGCCGCTCTGCGGACCGTCCCCGTTCTCGCCCACAACAACCGCCGGCTCGCCGCCGAACACGAGCGCACCCTGCAGGCGCGCGCCAGGCAACGGCCCCTGGAGCTGCTGTCCAGCCTCGACGAACTCCGTGAGCGGATCGCCCTCCACCTGCTCGCCGACCAGCCGGGCGACGTGGTGCCCCTGCTCCGCGGTGAGCAGCGGCAGCAGGCGCCGCACACCGTCGACGCCGCCCTGCACGGCCGTACGGTGCTCGTCGTCGACGACGACGCCCGCAACCTGTACGCCCTCAGCGGCATCCTGGAGCTGCACGGCATCGAGGTCCTGCATGCCGAGAACGGCCGCAAGGGCATCGAGGTGCTCGCCGCGCACCCCGGGATCGATCTGATCCTGATGGACGTGATGATGCCCGAGATGGACGGCTATGCCGCCACCGCCAGCATCCGGCGGATGCCCGCCCACGCCGAGCTGCCGATCGTCGCGGTGACCGCCAAGGCCATGCCCGGGGACCGGGAGAAGAGTCTGGCCTCAGGGGCCAGCGATTACGTCACCAAGCCCGTCGACGCCGATGACCTCATCGCCTGCATCCGGCGGTGGCTCCGCGAGGACTAGTCCGCCGCGGGCCCAGCCGTCGGCCCCGCCTCCTACCCGCCCCGCATCCGTCCCGCGGCCCCAGGCCGTCGTATCCGAGGAGTCCGCACCATGACTGCTCCCCCCGACCGTGGTGGAGACGCCGTCGGAGGTCTCCGCGGGGACGGCACGTCGTCGGCCTCGTCGGATGCCGTCCCCCCGACGGCCCGTCCCGCGGCAGGGCCGGGCAAGGTCCCCACGCCCCGGGGCGCCGAGGGCGACGGCGCCTACGGCGTCGGCGCCGGGACAGCCGAGTCCTCCGCCGACCGGCTCGTCGAGGACCTCCTGTCCGCGGACCACTCGACCGTCGGCCGGCTGGCCGCGATGGTGGAGCGGCTTCGCGGGGAGGTACGGGCCGCGCACGCCGCGGCCGACGGTCGCGCGCTCATCGAACTCGCCAAGGGCATCATGGTCGAGCGGCTGCGGTGCGGCCCGACGCAGGCGGCTCGGCAGCTCGCCGAACTCGGCGCCCAGGCAGGGCTCTCGCCGCTGGAGTTGGCCGCCGACATCATCAACCAGGCGGCGCACGACCAGGTCGCCGAGGTCGCCGAAGATTTCGTCCGACGGGCGGTGGGCGGGCCGGACACGGAGGACGGGGACGAACCGTCGGTCGGCGTGCGGCTGCGCACGGCCGAGAGCGCCGCGCTGAACGCCGGCGACACCCAGGCGGTGGCCGAGTCCCTCCTGGAGCACGCCCTCGCGCCTCTGGGGGCCACAGCCGTGGCCGTCTGGACCGCGGGGGCCGACGCCTCGCTCACCCTCCGCGGTCACGCGGGCTTCGGTACCGACGAGCCCGGACGCTGGCGCTACGTACCGCCCGGCGTGGCCACCGTCGCCCGTCAGGCTCTCACCGAGCGCCGCACCGTGTGGTTCTCCTCGCTCGGGGCCACCGGAATCCCCTCCATCGGGCACGCCCGTAACCCTGACGGCGGCAGAGTGGCGGTGCCCGCCGGAACCGGCGGACGGATCCACGGGGTCCTGGAGATCTGCTGGCCCCAGCCGCTGGACCCGCAGCCCCAGGCGGTGGAGCGCCAGATCGAAGCCCTGGCGGAGCTGTGCGCCCACACCATCGACCACCTCGTCGCCGACCCGATGCCGACGCCGCTGCGGGAGCCGCCCGGCGTCGCCGAGCTGGTGGACCTCTCCGACGGGCTCTACGACCCCGCGCTCGTCCTCATCCCGTACCTCGACGGAGACGGCCGGCTCCGTGACTTCCGTATCCGTCACGCCAACGACCACTTCCAGGACCCGGCGGGCCGGCCCCGGAGCGCCGTGGACGGCTCCCTGCTCCTGGAGGCGTACCCCACGGCGGCCGCCGAGGGTGAACTCTTCGACCGGATCGAGCGTGTCTACGCCACCGGTGAGCCCTTCCGGGCTCGCCGCGCGCCGCTGACCGCCCTGGTGGACCAGGTGGCGCTCGCGTCCACCGCCGATCTCAGCATCAGCCGGCACGGCGACGGCATCCTGCTCATCTGGCGCATCGAGGACGAGGCCGCCCGGCTCGCGAACCTGCTGCAGCATGCTCAGCGCCTCGGCCGTATCGGCGGCTTCGAGGAGAACGTCCTGACGGGCGAGATCACCTGGAACGGGCAGCTCTTCGACCTGTACGGCCGAGAACCCGCCGAGGCCCCGGTGTCCGTGCGGGACCTGGCCGCCCACGCCCACCCGGACGACGCCGTCGCCATCGGCCGCTTCCTGCAGGCCGTCCTCGGCCACCGGCGGGCGACCTCCACCGCCTTCCGTCTGCTGCGCCCGAACGGAGTGACCCGGCACATGCGGGTGATCGCCGAACCCGTCCTCGGTGCCGACGGCAGCCTCCTGGCCGTACGCGGCGCCTATCAGGACATCTCCTCCCAGCACTGGACGGAGGTCGCCCTGGCGGCCACCCGCGACCAACTCGCCGTCACCGAACAGGAGTCGGCGGAGCGGAACCGGCTGACCCTCCAGCTGCAGCACGCCATCATGCCCCCCGCCGGCGGCCCGCTCGACGCACCGGGTCTGCAGATCGCGGTGCGCTACCGGCCCGCCGAGACGGAATCCCTGGTCGGCGGCGACTGGTACGACGCGGTCGTGCTGCCGTCCAAGAAGATACTGCTGTGCGTCGGGGACGTCGCGGGTCACGGCATCGAGGCCGCCACCGGAATGGTCGTGCTGCGCAACGCGATGCGCGGGCTCGCCGTCACCGGAGCGGGCCCCGCGCAGCTGCTCTCCTGGCTGAACATCGTGGCGTACCACCTCACCGACCGCGTCACGGCCACCGCCGTCTGCGGCATCTTCGACCCCGAGAGCCGCACCCTGCGCTGGGCCCGGGCCGGGCACCTTCCCCCGGTCCTCGTGCGAGGCACGAAGGCCACCACGCTGCCTCTGCTCAGAGGGATGCTGCTCGGCGCCCTCTCCGAGGCCGAGTACGAGGAGGAGGAGGTCCAGCTCGAGCGGCAGGACACGGTCCTGATGTACACCGACGGCCTGGTCGAGCGGCGGGACACGGCCGTCCACGACTCGCTGGCCCAGTTCCTCGCCACGGCCCGGGTCCCGGCCGCCACCCTCGAAGGCCGGCTCGACACCCTGCTGACGCAGAGCAAGTCCGACACCGACGACGACACCTGTCTGATCGGCGTGCGGGTCGCCTGATCACACCCCGCGCCGCGCCCCAAGGGAAACGCTTCCCCCAACCCTGAAATGAGGACCATGTCCCCGTCAGATGTGAACCTGGACGTCGAGGTGGAGATCCGCGACGACGCCACGGCGGTGCTGTCCGTGGGCGGCGAACTCGACATGGAGACCGCCACGCTGCTCCACCACCACCTGGCCAACCAGTTCCTGCACGGCCGCCGCCACCTCGTCATGGACCTCTCACGGCTGGCGTTCATGGATTCGTCCGGCCTGAACGTTCTGATCAGGGCGGCGCGGGACGCGCGCGAGGCCCGGGGGGACCTGCATCTCGTAGCGCCGACCCCGGCCGTACGGCGCATCCTGGAGATCACCGGTCTGACGATGACGACGCCTTTGCACGCCGATGTGGCAGAGGCGCTGACGGCCGCCGGCCACGCCGGGTAGACCCACCGGACCGAGCGGACAGAAGAGAAGCAGGAGCACGTGGACGGGATCGCCGTTGTCGAGCAGGCGCTGCGTCGGGCCGCGCCGCACATGCTGATGAGCGTCGTCGAGGAGGTGCTGCGGAAGAGCTACGGCGCTCAGGAGGTGGAACTCAGGCTGGCCGACTACGGCCTGCGGTCGCTCCAGTTGGTGGGGAGCAGCCCGCACGCCGTTCAGCCGCTGCCGATCCACAGCAGCCCGCAAGGCCGGGTGTTCGGCTCCCAGGAGCCGTACATCACGCGAACGGCCGACTCGGTGGCGGCGCATCTGCCGGTCACCGTCAGGGGAGACCGTATGGGTGTGCTGACGATGACGGTGCCGAAGGGCCATGACCTCCTGCCGCAGCTGCCCGACCTGGAGCACATCTGCGAGGCCCTCGGCCACGAGATCCTGGTGGCCGAGCGCGACACCGACCTGTACGTCCTCGCCCGGCGGGCCGCGCGGCTGACGTTGGCGGCCGAGATGCAGTGGCAGCTTCTTCCGGGACGTTCCTGCGCCCGGCCCGAGTTCTCGCTCGGCGCGCATCTGGAACCCGCCTACGCGATCTTCGGCGACAACTACGACTGGTCGGCCTCGGCCGACCATCTGACCCTGACGGTCACCAACGGCATGGGCGAGGGCATCGAGGCCGCCCTGCTGACCAATCTCGCCATCAACGCACTGCGCAACGCCCGTCGCGCCGGTCTCGACCTCGCCGACCAGGCGACTCTCGCGGATCAGGCCGTGTACGCGCAGTACCGCGGCGACGCCTATGTCTCCGTCCTCCTGCTGCGCTTCGACCTCGCCACCGGGGAGGTGGAGGCCGTGGACGCCGGTTCGCCCCGCCTGTGGCGGTTGCGCGACCGCACGGTCGAGTCGCTCTTCTTCGACGCCCAGCTGCCCCTGGGGATGTTCGAGGACACGAGCTACGTCACGGAGCGCTTCACGGTCCGTCCCGGGGACCGGCTCCTGTTCGGAAGCGACGGGGTGTACGACGCGGCGTCCCCCGAGGGGGAGAGCTACGGCGAGCGGGCGCTCGCGCGGGCGCTCACCTCGACGAGGCTGCTGCCTCCCGCCCAGGTCCCGGGCGCGGTCCTGCGTCAGCTCGCGGAGTACCACGGGGGCGCGCCACTGGAGGACGACGCGCTGGTCGTCTGTCTCGACTGGCGGGGGCCGGAGAAGGATCCGGACGGCGCCACGGCGGGAGGATCCCACTCCTGACGCGCCCTCCGCCCGTCGGCGTTCCCAGCCCCCGGCAGGTCAAGAGTTGCCGCATGACAAATGTATCCTTGAGGCAACACACCTGGCTCGCGCTCGGGGGTGAGCGCGTTGTCGGCGACCAGAAGGGGACAAGTGGGACAAGGGGTACGTGACCGGGCGACGACCGCGGTGCGCGGTGGTCAAGCGGACTGGGCGTTCCCCAGCGGACCGCCGCGGCGCTGCGAGGGACTCTCCTTCTCCAACGCCTCCTGGAATCCGGTCAGTCCGCGCAGCAGTGCCTTCCGGGTCGTCGGTGTCATGGCGTTGATGACGGCCAGCAGGGCGTTCTCACGCTGGTCCCGCAGGTCCCGCAGGTACGCCTTGCCCCGGCCGGTCAGGTGCAGTTCGAGCTGGCGTCGGCTGACCGGGCTGGGAAGTCGCTGCACGAACCCCAGGGCCTCCAGCCGGTCGCACATGCGGCTCACCGAAGGCGGTGCCGAACCGAGCAGCTCGCCCAGGGCGCGAAGGTTGATGCCCTCCTCGCGGTCGAGGCTGTACAGCACGCGGAGCTGAGAGGCGGACACGGGCGTCGACGACACCATGTCCCTGCCGCGTTCCCACATCACCTCCAGGAGCTCGATGAGCTCCCGCGCTGCCTCCGTCGTCTCTTGCGGCTCCCGCTGAGACGGGGCGGGGTTCGTGTCCATGGCTACTGACACTCCTCAGGCGTCCGGGGCCGCGGGCGTCGGTCTCGCGACGCGCCGGTCGTCCACATCTCTCCAGAAGGCGGTACGGTTCGGTGGATCGACGCTCGACGGTGGAACGCGGTCTGCGTGAAGCGCCGGCGCACCACCTCCTGGACTCCCTCCGTATCGATCTGGCACAGCAGTTCGGCGCATTCTCCGCCGACCTTCTGCTCGTCGACTACGGACTCACGGAGCTCCGCCCGGTCGAGCCCGTGCAGGCTCCGGCGGGGCCGCAGCCCATGAGCGTGGAATCCGGTCCCGCGGGGCGCGCCTTCTCCACACAGCAACCATATCTTTCCGGGGGAGACGGCCCCACGGCGACCGCGTTCCTTCCTGTGTCGGTTCGCGGCGATCGTTGTGGCGTTCTTGTGGTCGGCCTGCCCTCCGACCGGCTCACGCGGGAGACGACCGAGGACCTCGCGGCCATAGCCGAGATGCTCGGACACGCGCTGCGCGTGGCCGACCGTCTCACCGACGTGTACCGGCGGACGCGCAGGGCGCGCGCCCTCAGCGTCCCCGGTGAGATGCAGTGGGACCTGCTGCCCGGGCGCGCCTGCGTGGGCGAGGAGTTCGACCTGCACGCGTACTGGGAGCCTGCCTACGCCTCCGGCGGACACGTTCTCGACTGGTCCGTGACGGAGGAGGAACTCACCCTCGTCGTCGCCAACGGCACCGGCCCCGACACCCAGGCCGTCCTCGTCAGCAACCTCGCCCTGAACGCGATCCGCAACGCCCGCAGGGCCGGACTCGACGTCGTCGGCCAGGCGAGCCTGACGGACCAGGCGCTCTACGGCCAGTACGGAGGCGAGAGAACCCTCTCCGCCCTGCTGATGAGCTTCGCCCGCCACACCGGCGCGATGCAGGTCGTCGACGCGGGCTCGCCCACCGTATGGCGAACCCGCGGCGCCGCCCCCGAGCGGTTCGACCTCGAGCGCCAGCTTCCGCTGGGCATGTTCGAGGACACCGTCTACGCGGCCCAGCGGCTGCGGATCCTCCCGGGCGACCGGCTCGTCTTCGTCGCCTGTGACCGCGCCGAGCCCACCGAGGGCGGAGGCGACCGCGCGTTCGACCGAGCGATGCGCCGGGCGATCGAGGGCACACGCGGCATGACCGGCGCGGACACCCCCCGGGAGGTCGTCCGTACCCTGCGGTCCTACGGCGGTCCGACACCGGAGGACCTCCTGGTCCTCTGTCTGGACTGGCACGGAGGCCGGGCCGCCGCGCGGCCGGCCGCGGCGCACGAGGACGAATAGCACCGTACTTCTCGGCTGTGCGCGGTGTGGGACGGGCGCACGGGGGAAATCCGACGGAATAGGCGGGAAGGGCGACCGTCACGCGAGAAGGGAAGGGCGATGGGTGAGGTGATCACCAGAAGAAGCGCGGTGCGTCGGCCGCCGCTGTCGGCGAGCGTGTTCTACGACGGCGCCGACATGGGGGACAGGATGATCGCGTCGGCCCGCGATTTCACGGCCGACTTCCTCACCGCCGCGCCGGCCGCGGGAGGCGATCCGGTGCCCCAGGAGCGCGTCGACCTGGCCCGCCTGGTGGTCAGCGAACTGGTGACCAACGCGGTGCGGCACGCGCCGGGCCCCTGTCGGGTGCTTCTCGAATGGTTCGAGAACGCGCTGGACATCTCGGTGGTCGACCGGCTCGACGCCGCCCCAGTACCCCGGCCCCACGACCCCCTGCGTATCGGACAGCACGGTCTCGAGATCGTGATGGCGGTCTGCGAGAGCGTGAGTGTGGAGCCGCAGAGGTCAGGGAAACGCGTCCGGGCCCGTCTTTCGCTCGCGTGATCGGATTCGGCGGTCCCGGACCGGCTCGGTCCGAGATTCTTCGTTGCGCCGAGCTTTTCCTGACATGCCCCGCGGATGTGGGGGTAAGCGAGGTTCTCACGGGGGTAACGGCTACCGACGGACGAGAGAAGGTCATCAGAGTGCCGACTGCGGTGACGACGGAGACGAGGGCTGGTGCCGAGACGGGTACGGAGGACCTTCCCGTACTCGAATCTCCCCGCAAGGTCGCTCCGAAGGACGCGCGCGAGCTGTCGAAGGTCTTCTTCGAAAAGCTGGCGGTGATGGAGGAGGGGACACACGAGTACCAGTACGCGCGTAACACGCTGATCGAGATGAACATGTCACTCGTCCGCTACGCGGCCGGCCGGTTCCGGGTGACTCGCGGCGACGAGATGGAGGACATCGTCCAGGTCGGCACCATCGGTCTGATCAAGGCCATCGACCGGTTCGACCTCGCCCGCGAGGTGGAGTTCACCAGCTTCGCCATCCCCTACATCGTCGGCGAGATCAAGCGCTTCTTCCGTGACACCTCCTGGGCGGTCCATGTACCGCGCCGGTTGCAGGAAGCCCGGGTGGAGCTGGCCAAGGCGACCGAGGAGCTGAGCTCCCGCCTCGGACGCGCCCCGAGCGTGGCGGAACTGTCCACGCTGATGAACCTCTCCGAGGACGAGGTGATCGAGGCGCGGATCGCCTCCAACGGGTACAACTCCGCGTCGCTCGACGCCGCCGTCGCGCCGGACGGCGACGACGATGCCGCGGCGCTCGCCGACTTCATCGGAATCGAGGACCCGGCGCTCGAGCTCTTCGAGGACTTCCACACACTCGCGCCGCTGATCGTCGAACTCGACGACCGCAGCCGGCGGATCCTGCATCTGCGGTTCGTCGAGGAGCTGACGCAGTCGGAGATCGGCAAGGAGCTCGGCATCTCCCAGATGCACGTCTCGCGCCTGCTCTCCCGCAATCTGGCACGCCTGCGCAAGGGCATGCTCGACCAGACGTAGAAAGGGATCGACGCGGACGGGTTGCCCACCCAGCGGAACGGCCTCACCAACCCCCTTCTGGTGAGGCCGTTCCGTGCTGCGACGAGAAGCGGAGCGAGGGGAGAATCCGGACCAGGCCGAGGAAGGCGAACGGGGAATCGACGTGAGAGAGGCCAGCCCGACCGGGGTGTGCGAGGTGGAGGCCCGGCGGGCCGTCGTGGAACTCGGCAGCGCCCAGGGCGCTGTCGGGGAGGCCCGGGACTTCACCACCGCGTTCCTCGTGCGTCACATGCAACCTTGCAGGCCCTGGCCGCAGGAGGGCGTCGAAGCCGCCCGGCTCGTCGTCAGCGAACTCGTCACCAACGTGGTGAAGTACGCACCCGGGCCCTGCCGCCTTGAGCTCGCCCTGCACGAGGGGGTGCTGGAGATATCGGTGTACGACACCGATCCCGTCGTCCCGGTCGCCCGCCCCCGCAACCCCGACCGGCTCGGGCAGCACGGCATGGAGATCGTGCTGGCGCTCTGCGCCGCGGTTGAGACCCAGGTCGTGCCGCCCGAGGGCAAATGGGTCAGGGCGCGTCTTCCACTCGGCTGACCTGCGCCGGCGCGATGCCCGTCACGGCGTGCCACCGGCGCGTCTTCCACTTGGCCGACCTGCCCGCGGCGCGACGCCCGTCACGGCGTGCCGTGCCACCGCGCGTCGTGCGCGGCTCATTTCGCCTTGTTCGCCCGGCGGCGCGACCTTCGCTTCAGCGCCTGCCGCTCGTCCTCGCGCAGGCCGCCCCACACGCCCGTCACCTGGCGGGAATCGTCCATGGCCCAGCGCAGGCATTCCTCGCGCACGGGGCAGCGCCGGCAGATCTCCTTGGCCTCCTCGGCCTGTATCAGCGCCGGTGCGCCTGTCCCCACCGGGAAGAAGAGGTCCGGGTCGACATCCTGGCAGGCCGCTCGTGCACGCCAGCTGTCCAGCATCAGTTCCTCCAGTCACATGCGTTCGTCTGTCCGTCGCGCGGGAATCCGGCTCTACGGCCGCGCGAAGAGCTGAGAGGTCTCGGCCGCCCAGTCGATCCGCGCGGCCTCCCCTCCCTCGGGTACGGCGCCATACGTCTCATCCAGCCACCTCCGCAGACCCGCGCGGTCGACGTCGACCAGGGCGAACGCCTCGGCGGGGCCCAGCCGCATGCGGACGCGTCCTTCTCTGCCGCCGCAGCGCAGCGGCCACAGCCGGACGTCGCCCTCGCCGCTCAGGACACGGGCCCCGGAGCGCAACAGGTCCCGGGAGAAGGTCCAGTCGACGACCCTGCTCAGCGGAAGCCGGAAGGTGATGCGTACTGCCCAGGGGTCGTCGGGGTCGTAGTGGAACGTGGCCTCGACGGGCAGGCCGATCTCTCCAAGGGCCTGACGGGCGGTGGTGTGCCACGACCGCACCGGAGGTACCGGGGGCGGCTGGGTGGTCTCGTGCCGGCTGGATTCAGACATCGTCACCATTTCCGTCGGGAATCGCGCCGCTGCCCGAGCGGCGCCGTACTCCCCGCTCGTAACCCCGGACATGGATTTCACGCATTCTCTCTGTGAGAGGGGCGTGAAAGCTCCTCTTCGGCTGAAAGGTTCGGGTGCATCCCGAGCAGGATGCCCGCCGTGAGATCGGGCGAATGCCTTGCCAGGGTCGGGGCAGGCGGAGTTCAGGCGGGGAAGGCACCCCGCTGCGAAAGACACACGGAAAAGGAGGGCGGCGGTAATCCGCCGACCGCCCTTGCCTACCGGAGGAGTTGTTTTCGCGTGACTGAGCACGTGTGGAGCTACAAGTCGACCGCGGGTCATCTGGCCGGCGCCGAATTGACCGGCTACAAGGTCGAGGCGATCGACGGCAGCATCGGGAAGGTGGACAAGCACTCCGACGAGGTCGATGACGCCTATCTGGTCGTGGACACCGGGGTCTGGATCTTCGGCAAGGAGGTCCTCCTTCCGGCCGGCACCGTGGTTCGGATCGACGTGGACGAGCAGAAGATCTTCGTCGACCGCACCAAGGAGCAGATCAAGGGCGCTCCCGAGTTCCACCGCGACAAGCACCTCGACGACCCCGCCTACCGCCAGGAGCTGGGCACGTACTACGGACCGGGTGGCCCCTTCGGAGGCCGTATCGTCTGAATCCTCGTGCGAAGGAGGGCCCGAACTCGACGAGTTCGGGCCCTCCTTCGGTTGGGCACCCGGACCTGGGTGGGGGCACGCGGAACGGCGGGCACCCGCCCCGCTGGGGGAGGGTGCCCGCCGGTGTCGTCCCCCGTACGGTCACGGGGTCCCGCTGCTCAGATCCTGCCGCCGGTGAGCCGCGAGATCGGGCCACGGCGGCGCAGGCCCGCTCGCCGTCCCAGGGCGTACGCCCCGGTGACGAGCGCGGCCGTACTGGCCACGGTCCCGCCGGCGACGCCCTTGCGGGCGCGCAGGGTGGTCCAGAGCCAGCCGCCGGGACCCACGACCCCGCGTACCGCCTGGGCGGCGGCGAGTGTCTTCTCCGCCATCGGGGCCGGAAGCGCGGTCAGCGTGGCGGTGGTCTCGTCCTTGGCGTCCGACACGGCCTTCACCGCGTTGCCGGATCCACGGGTGGTTCGCCCCCGGCTGCCGGAGGTGTTCGAGCCGCTGGTACGGGCATTGCTGTTGTTGGTCTTCTCGGAAGCACTCATGGTTCTCGTCTGTTCCCGTTCCGGCGTGGCAAACCCCGTTCACAGCAGTTTGCCCAGAGGGCCCAGGTCTAGGTTGAGATCCTCTGGTTCCAGGCCGAACCGGTCCCGGAGCACGCCCATCCGGTCTTCGAGGAGCATGAGGGTCAGACCCAGCCGCTCTTCCTGCTCCTCGGTGAGGTCGCCGACCTCGACCCGGCGCAGCGCCTGGCGCTCCATCAGTTCGCGCAACAGCTCGATGACGGTCAACACCAGGCGTGCCAGGTCGCGTTCGACCGTGTCGGGGTCGAGTTCGACCCGCCGAGGGCGCGGTGAGGTCACGGCGACACCTGCTCCCACGGGGACGGCACGGCGTCGCCGACGGAGCTGACGAGCGCCTTGAGGTCGATGCGTACGAGATCGACATCCGCGATGCGGAGGGTGATGTCTCCGGCCAGGACCACACCGCCGGCCAGGAGCCGGTCCAGGACGTCGACGAGGGCGATCTCCTCGCCGCGGATCGCCACCGGATCGAGGCCCGTCGCCGGATCGAGGCCCGTCATCGGGTCGTTCCCGGTTCAGGGGCGTTCTGGGTGAACGAGTACGGCACCCAGGGCCCCGTCACGTCCACGCGTACGCCGTCGGGAAGGACGTCACGCGCCGGGAGGGCGTCGAGGAAGTCCTGTCCTCCCTCGACCGGGACGAGATACGCGGCATTGAGCACGTTCCGGCCGGGTGCGTGGGCGAGCCGCGCGTGTTGCGGCGGATGCAGTACGGCGTCGCTCGCACGGGACGCGAGCAGAGCGTGGAGGCGGTCCGCGGTGTCGGACACGCGCGCGGCGCGGTACTGGCGGGTCCGTTGGTCGTCCAGGCGTCGGCGCAGATAGTCCCGCCCCGCCGAGCGGGCGGCACGCACCGAGCCCGATGACTCCGACGAGACCGCTGAGCCCGCCGAGTCGGCCCCGTCGGTCGGGCCTGTCGCGTCGCCCCGGCCCGACGGGTCCGTGTCGTCGTCCACGTACAGCTTGACGCCCCATTCCTCCATGCCGGCGATCCGGTCGAGGCTCGCGCGGAGCGGGTCGTGACCGGTGTCCAGCAGTCGGCGTACCCCCGGCTCGCCACGGCAGACCGTCGCGAGCCGCATCGGAACGGTCGTGGTGCGGCGCCCGACCGCACCCACCACGCGGTGGTGGGCGCGGGCGACCGACGCCACCCAGTCGAGATCCTCCAGGTGCTCCCGCAGTGGGCCCTCGTCGAACTCGCCCGCGTCGACGGGCTCGACGACGGCGGTGAGCCCCCGGTGCTCGACCAGCGTCAGCCTCGCGCCGAGCGGCGGGTCGGGTGGCTCGTCCGGCACGGGAAGCGGAGACAGCGCGGGGGAGGAGGCGACGACGGCGTACACGTACAGCAGGGGTTCCGGGATCATGTCTCCGTCCTGGCTTCCAACTCGGCTACTCGGCGGCGCAGCTCCTCGTTCTCGCGGCCCAGCTCACCCTGCCGGGCCCGGGAGGAGAGCGCCGGATCCTGCTCCCACCAGTCGATCCCCATCTCCTTCGCCCGCTCGACGGAGGCGACGACGAGGCGCAGCTTGATGGTGAGCAGCTCGATGTCGAGGAGGTTGACTCGGATGTCCCCGGCGATGACGACGCCCTTGTCGAGGACGCGTTCGAGGATGTCGGCGAGGTTGGCCCCAGAGTGGTCGTCATAGGGGCGGGGGAGGCCGGAGGGCGCCGTCATGACCCCGCCCCCTGCCCACCACCGGCCCTGCCGGCGCTCTCCAGCCTGGCCAGCAGTTCGTCCTCCCGACGGTCGAACTCCGTCTCGTCCATCCCGCCCGCCTCGTACACGGCGACCAGCCGCGCCAGCTCCCGCTGGATCACGGCCGGGTCGTAGTACTGCCGCTCCGCCTCGGCGACGACCTGCCTGAGCACCCATGCGGTGCCCCGGACCGGCGCGGCGGGCAGCAGCA
Source organism: Streptomyces sp. NPDC046712 (assembly GCF_040645695.1). Classification (NCBI taxonomy): domain Bacteria; kingdom Bacillati; phylum Actinomycetota; class Actinomycetes; order Kitasatosporales; family Streptomycetaceae; genus Streptomyces; species Streptomyces sp. NPDC046712. Next base: position 41,763 of record NZ_JBEYYW010000014.1, read on the forward strand.
GCACCTCCTTGAGCAGACCCATGGCGCTCAGTCCGTCACGGTGAAGCTGTACGCCGGCAGGGGGCCCGTCACCTGCACCTGCAGGTGTTCGTGCTCCTCGTGCAGCCGCCGGACGGCCTCCAGGAACTCGTCCCGTCGCTCCCGTTCCACCAGGAACGACAGGTTGGCCAGCCATCCGGTGCCCTCCGGGCCCTGTCGGGTTCCGGCCGCGCGGGGGGTGAGAGTCTCCCTCACGAGCGCCGCGTCGACCTTCTCCCGCTCGGCGACCGCTCGGGCCACCAGCTCGCCGAACGCCAGCTTCGCCGCGTGATCGCCGCCTCCCGCCGCGCGGTTGGCGGCGTGCCGTGCCATCAGCGCGGGATCGTCGGCCAATACGGCGGACAGCACGGCCTCCTCGTGGTGGGAGGCCTTCACGTTGAACTCGTCCTTGCCCTCGAGTGCGGCGAGGCGCTCCAGATAGAGGTCGTGGTGCTCCTCGAGGATCGACGCGACGGTGTCGTCGTCGGGGGAGACCCCGCCGAACCGGAGCGGCAGCACGGGCCCTCCGTGCGCGGCGCCGATCACCACCCTCTGGTGGGCCAGCAGGTCACGCCGCTTGGGCTTCAGTTCCATCGGTGCGTCGCTCACCAGCGCCACCAGGTCGCCGCTTCGGACGGTCCTCACCGGCATCGGTGGCTCGCCGATGCCCTCGGCGCCGTCGGGCAGCTGCTGTTCGGCGCGGGTGATGCCGTACACGTAGGTGCTCATTCCTTCTCCTCCCCGCGGGTGCTGGTACGCCTCCGGGACTTGCTCGGGGCCGGCTCCTCCTTCGCCTCGGCGTCGTCGCCGCGCACCTGGTGGAAGGCGTCGGAGATGCTCTGGGCGGCGCCGCTCAGGGCGCCCTTCGTCTTTCGGCGTGCTCCGGACTCGGTTGCCTCGTCGAGGAGTTCGGGCAGGCCGGGGTTCTTGCGCGGTCCGGCTTCCAGGTCGAGTCGGTTGCAGGCCTCGGCGAACCTCAGGTAGGTGTCCACACTGGCGACGACGACACGTATGTCGATCTTCAGGATCTCGATGCCGACCAGGGAGACCCGCACGAACGCGTCGATCACCAGGCCGCGGTCCAGTACCAGTTCGAGGACGTCGTACAGGCCGCTGGAGCCGCCTCCGGAGGCGGCGGGGGCGGGTTGGGCAGGAACGACGGTCATGGTTTTCCGATTCCTTCTCGTCTCGGGGACGGAGGCCGGGACACCGCTCGGTCAGCGGCGGTCCACACGACCCCTCTCGTAACGCCGGGTGCGCCGGTAGCCGATGAGCGCGCCGTGGTCGTCGACCTCCACCTCGTACGAGGCCAGCAAGCTCATGGTGTCCGGGACCCGGGGCAGTTCGAGGACCTCGACCGACAGCCGCCAGCCACCGTTCTCGTGGCGCTCGCAGGCGCTGACCGCCTCGGCCGGCTGCGACAGCAACTCCGTCAGCTGTTCCTTCGCCGCCCGGATCACCCCGGCGGCGTGGAGCGGCTGCCTCTGATCGGTCCTCTCCGTACCGTTCTCGGATGTGTCGGTCATGTCATCCTCCTGGGGCGTATGTCCGCCCGATGGGGCCTCAAACTCCTTGCGGAACAACCTGATTCGGCGCGAGGACCGACCGGGCGCGTCAGCGCAGACCCTTCGCCCTGGAGAGCGCGGCCACGCCGAGCGCCGCCAGGGCGATCTGCACCGCCCACTGGATCCAGTCCACGCCGTCGGTGTCCGCGAGGCCCATCGCGCGGGCGATCAGCGTCCCCAGGAAGGCCGCCAGGATGCCGACGACGATGGTCCACAGCAGTCCGATGTGCTGCCGCCCCGGCAGAACGAGTCGGCCCAGGAGCCCGATGATCACTCCGATGAGCAACGCGCTGATGATTCCGGAGATTTCCACGGTGAGACTCTCCCTCTGTCCTTCGTCCGTACGTCCGTGCCGGACGGGTAGGTCCTCGCCTGCCCGCTTCGGCGGGACGCACGCGCCGTGCACAGGAACAGGGCCCGCGTCAGCACAGCACTCCGGTCCCCGCAACTCGGAACGCGCCTGGGAGTCACCCTGCGTGGCGCCCGGCCCCGTGAGGAGGCGATCACCGGAGGGCCTGCGTAGCCTGGAGCCACTCCAGGGGCGCGGGCCGTCCCTGCCGCCGCCCCGTAACACGCCCTGAGGAGCCGCGGAGGTCGAGTGTCGACGTACGAGGATGTCCTGGCCGATCTGCTGGCCCGCTCCCACCTGCTGTCCGGGCGGGAGCTCGCGAGCCTCGTCGACGACGCGGGCCGGCGCATGGGGCTCCAGGGAACAGCCATGTACGTGGCGGACCTGCAGCAGATGCGGCTTGTCGCACTGCCCCAGCCCGGTGCCGCGCGGCAGGGCATGCTCGATGTCGACACGTCACTGGCGGGCCTGGCCTACCGTACGCAGCAGGTACAGCGGTCGAGGGACGGCAGCACCGCCTGGCTGCCGATGATCGACGGAATCGAGCGCCTCGGCGTCCTGATGGTGACGGCGCCCTCGCTGGACGGCGCTCTGCTCAGGCGCAGCGAGACGCTCGCCGGAGTGGCGGCTCTGCTCGTGGTGTCGAAGTCTTCCCACAGCGACCTGCTGGTCGAGGCGGAGCGCATGCGGGCGATGACGGTGCAGGCCGAACTGCTGTGGGCCTTCCTGCCGCCGCGGACCATCGGCACGGCGGAGGTGACCTCCTCGGCGGTGCTGGAGCCCGCGTACGACATCGGCGGCGACACCTTCGACCACACCCTGGACGACAGCGGCCTGCACTTGACCGTCATCGACTCCATGGGCCACGACCTCGCCTCGGGCGGAGCCAGTGCCGCCGGGCTCGCCGCCTGCCGGGCGACCCGCCGCTCCGGCGGATCGCTGACCGACATCGTCACCTCGATCGACCGGATCCTGAACGAGTGGTTCACCGACCGGCTCATGACCGCCGTCGTCGCCCATCTGGACACCTCCGACGGCCGGTTGACCTGGATCAACTGCGGTCATCCGCCGCCCTTGCTGATCCGCCAGGGAAGAGTGCTCCCACAGGTACTGGCCCGGGAGCCCGGCCTGCCGCTCGGGTGGGGATTCGTGATCGAATCACCGCCCACCGAACACTCCGAACGCCTCCAGCCGGGTGACCGGATCCTCCTCTACAGCGACGGCGTCACCGAGGCCCGCTCGCCCGAGGGGGATCTGTACGGCGAGGAGCGCCTGGCCGACACCGTCATCCGCGCCACCGCGGCGGGTGATCCCGCCCCCGAGGCCCTCCGGCGCCTGGTCCAGGGCCTGCGGCAGCATCAGGACCACAAGCTGCGCGACGACGCCACCATCCTGCTCGTCGAATGGCACCCGAGCAGCCGTGGCACGGGAGGCACGAGGCCGGGCCACGACGTCCGCTCCGCACGCGGGTAGGCCTCGGGCCGGACGTGAGGCCTCAGGCCGCGTCCGCCGCCGTGTCCGGGCGGTCGCCGTGCGCAGGCTCTGCGGGCGGGGGAGAGTCCGGCACGAGACGCAGATGCCGGGGCCGGGCGTGTCGGGCCTGCTTCGACGGCACCTGAGCCGGGCCCCCGCCCGTCAGCCGGTCCTCGAGCCGGTCCATCGCGTAGAGCAGCAGCGCCAGCGTGGGCATCAACAGTATGGCGACGGCGGTCACGGCCTTACCTCCTCGGTGTCCCAGTTATCCTCTTTCGGTTCGGCTTCCCCGAACGTCGAGGGATGCGCGCCGCGGACGTGAAGATTCTGCGAGGAGAGGACACCATTGCGCCGGGATGGGAATGGTCGTCGCCCCGCGCACCTTGTGGGTGCTTCGCGAGCGACGAGACAGGCGTCCGGTCGACGCCGTACGGCCCGGTTGCCGCTTCCGGAAGGGGGGCGCGGGCGGGCAGCGAAAGAAGGTGGTGAATTCGAACGGGCCGGAGGGGACAGCCGGCGGCGGGGGAGGAAATGGTCCCCGCAGACCCCGGAGACCGCTACCTCGGCTGCGCTTCGTCCCGGGCCTGCTGGGCGATGCTGTCCAGTACGGTCTTCGGGTCGGCGGAGGGAGCGACGGCCTTGCCGATGTTCTCCTTGATGGTATTGCTCACCTGCAGCCAGGACGGTTCGTCGACCGGGTAGAGCTGGGCACTGCGCAATGCGGCGAGGAACTGCTCGGCGCTGGGGTCCGCCGCCGCATCCTGTGATGCCTGGGTGGCGGACACCGTCGACGGCAGCAGATGGTAGCGCCCGGCGAACTCGCTGAGGTTCTTGTCCTCGTAGACGAAGTTGAGGAACGAGCCCACCAGTTCGCGATTGCCGTCGTGCTTGAAAGCCATCATCCAGTCGGCGACGCCCGCCGCCGGCGGGGTCTCCGCGTCGCCCAGTGTGTCCGACACCGGCATGCGCAGCGTGCCGACCTTCATGCCCTTCGCCTTCGCCTCGTGAAGGAGCGAGGGATAGCCGTTGACCATACCGACGTCGCCGCGCAGGAAGGCGGCGAACGCGTCCTGTCGATTGAGCTCGGCCGGCGGGACCGGGCCGGTCAGGGCCGGCACGACCAGGTTGTCCTTGATCCAGCGGAACGTCTGTGTGTTCTTCTCGGACGCGATGCTGTACCTGCCGGTGCTGTCGGTGTACCCACCGCCGTTGCTCAGTTCCCAGATCAAGGCTTCGGCGTGCGCCTCCTCGGGGCCGAGCGGCAGGGCGTACGGGTAGAGCACGCCCTCCTTCTTCAGCGCCTCGGCCGCGTCCTTCAGCTCCGACCAGGTCTTCGGCGGCTCCGCTCCGGCCTCGTCGAACAGCTCCTCGTTGTAGAAGAGCAGCCGGCTGCTGGCCACGAAGGGCAAGCCGTAGAGGGTGCCGTCGACCGAGCCCGCCTCCGCGAGTGGCGGCAGGAAGTTCGCCTCCGCCCTGATCGACATCACCTCACTGGCGGCGTAAAGGCGTCCCTGCGCGGCGAAGTCGGAGTACGCGCCCATCAGAGCCACGTCCGGGGCGTTGTCATCCTGGACCATGCGGGTGACCTCGCGGTCGACGTCGGCCCACGGGTAGAGCGTCACTTCGACCTTCTTGCCGGGATGGGCGGCGGTGAAGGCGGCGGTCAGCTTGTCCCAGTACGCCCTGGAGCTGGTCGCAGGGCTGGTGCCGTACTCGGGGGCCACCAGGCGCAACGTGGTTCCGTCGCTCCCGGAGGAGCCGCAGGCGGTCACGAGGGAGCCCAGCAGTCCGAGCGCGGCCACGGAGGCGGTCATGCCGAAGGGTCTTGGTCGCATGGATCTTTCCTCTTGCTGCTTTTGGACAGTGCGTCCGAAATTCTCTCCTGGTCCGCGGTGTATTTCGCCCCCTGTCGAACGGTTGTGGTCATAGCTCCAACTGGGAAGATTCCGAATGGTGTCTTCCGATATAGCCGCGCTTATTCGGACGCGCGTAGAACCCTCCACGATGTCCAGAGCGACTCCGGTGAGGAGCATTGACGGATGGATGTGCTTTCCTCGCGAACTCGGAGGCCCCTCTGTTCCTGATCCTGAAGGCCGCGACCCGCTCCGCACGTCGTCATGCGACGAGCGCCCGGATCGGCATGACGATGTAGAGGACCAGCAGACCCAAGCCCACCAGCCCCAGGGGGGCGGCGCCGCCGGAGAACGTTCCCGAGAGGTAGGGAAGGGCGGCCAGCACCACGGCCGTGAGGGCGGTGGCGTGCACGGTCTGGGCGATCGGGGACCACGCTTGTTCCTGGAGGCTGTCGGCCTCTGCCCCGATGGCTGTCGGGAGCATGCAGGCAACCCAGGGCGCAGTCCGGGGTGTCAAGAAGCGCGGTGTGATCGCGCAGGGGAAGAGGGTGGGCCGCGGGACCCGGGCGCGCCATGCGAGCGACGGAAGCGCGAGGTCCATAACTCCTTTACGTGCTGGCTGATTTGCGGCTGTTTTCGTGGTCATTCCGTGGGGAGGATGTGGCTGCTCTGCGGGCTGTCGCAGTTCATGTCCTGTGTCGTGTGTCGTGGCGTGTGAAGGGTCGGGGCTGGAACGATGACCGGTGGGGTACGGAGACATCGCTGGGCGTGGAGAATTCCGCGGGCCTCATGGGCCCGCAGGCGGGGGCCGGCGCTGGTGCTGGCACTCGCGTTGCCGGTGTCGCTGGTCTCGGCCAGTGAGATGACCTCGCCCCGCGCGGTGCCGGTGGCCGCGGTCGTGCCGGCGCTCGGTGGCTGCGTGCCGGGGACGGCGGCCCGTACCAAGGACCCGGCCGCGCGCCCGTCGACGGCGTGGGTCAACCCGGACACGGGGGTGACCAAGAGCGTCGCGCGGGACGGCGCCGAGGTGACGCTCGCCCCCGATGCGGTGTCCGAACCGACCAAGGTCGGGATCGAGCCGCTGGACGAGACCGCCCTGCCGGGCATCGGCGCGGGCATGGAGAACGTCACCAAGGGGCCGGCGGGCTACCGGTTCACCCCCACCCCGCACACCTTCGACACCGGCATCACCGTCTCCCTGCCGTACGACTCCGAGGCGCTGAAGCGGGCAGGGCACACCCCGGGCGACATCCGGACCTTCTACTTCGACGAGACCGGCACCTGCTGGCGGGCGCTGGAGCGGATCGCGGTCGACGAGGACAAGCAGGTCGTCGTCTCGCGCACGGATCACTTCACCGACATGGTGAACGCGGTGGTCACCGCCCCCGAGGGCCCCGACCAGGTCTCGTCGGACCCGAACCAGATCCAGAACATCCAGGCCGCCTCCCCGGTCACCGGCGTGAACCAGATGGCGGCGCCGGGCGCCAACTCCCAGGGTGACGCCCGGCTTTCGTACCCGCTCGAACTGCCGCCCGGACGCGCCGGCCTGGCACCGTCGTTGTCGGTGGAGTACGCCTCCTCGGCCGCCGAGGGCTGGCTGGGCACGGGCTGGGACCTCTCCGTCCCGTCCATCTCCGTCGACACCCGCTGGGGTGTGCCGCGCTACGACCCGGCCCGGGAGACCGAGACCTATCTGATGGGCGGCGAGCAGCTGACGCCCATGGCCCACCGCGGGACGCCCGCACCCCGGAGCACCGGCGAGAAGGTCTTCCACGCACGGATCGAGGGCGGCTTCGACCGGATCGTGCGCACGGGAGACTCTCCGGCGACCTACGGCTGGGAGGTGACCGACAAGTCCGGGGTGCGCTACCTGTACGGAGGCGAGGGCGCCACGCTCGCCGACGACGCGGGCAACGTCTTCTCCTGGGCCCTGCGCGAGGTGCGCGATCCGCACGGCAACACGGTGCGCTACCAGTACGCGCTGGTCCGGGACGCGGGCGTGGCGGGCGGTACCGTCGCCGGGCGTGCCCTGTACGTGCAGCGGATCTCGTACACCGGGCGCGGGGACACCGACGGGCCCTACACGGTGACGTTCGTACGGGACAGGGAGCTGGGCGAGGCCCGGCGGCCCGACGTGTCGATCGACGCCCGAGGCGGGTTCAAGCGGGTGACGGCCGACCTGCTGCGCCGGATCGAGGTGCGCTTCCAGGACAAGCCGGTCCGTTCCTACGAACTCGCCTACACCACAGGCGCGTTCCGCAAGACACTGCTCAAGTCGGTCACCCAGCTCGGCGCGGACGGCAAGGAGTTCAACCGGCACGCGTTCGAGTACTTCGACGACATCCGCGACGCGAAGGGCGCCTACGAGGCCTTCGCCAAGGTGAACTGGACCTCGCCGGACGACAACGTCCGCAACGGCGCGGTCGACAGCGTGAAGCGGGGGGCCGGCGAGGCCGGCGCACTGAACGGCAACACCTCGAAGAGCGTCGGCGGCCACCTGTACGTCGGCTACGGCGCGAAGCCCTCCAAGAACGGCTCGGTCGGCATCAAGGCGGGCTACAGCAGGTCCGGCGACGAGGGGCTGCTCTCCCTGGTGGACGTGGACGGCGACACCCTGCCGGACAAGGTGTTCAAACAGGGTGGCGGCTTCGTCTTCCGCAAGAACCTCTCCCGGCCGGGCGGCGAGCCCAGGTTCGCCGACACCACCACCGCGCTGCGCAACCTGCCGGGCATCATGAGCCAGTCCGCCAACTCCCTCACCGTGGGTGTGGAGGGGTACATGGGCGTTGCGGCACAGCTGGACTACGTCGACACCGTCTCCACCACCCGGCGCTACTTCAGCGATGTCAACGCCGACGGCGTGGTGGACCTGGTCGACGGCTCGTCCGTGCGCTTCGGCCGCGTCGGCACGGACGGCACGGTGGAGTACGGACCGGCATCGCAGACCCCCGTGCCGATCGGGGCGGGCCAGGTCGACACCGGTCGGCTGCTGCCGGACTACACGGCCGAGCGTGAACGGCGCATCGACTCGTCCCCGCTGGTGGACACGGTGCGCAGGTGGACCGCTCCCTACGACGGCACGGTGCGCGTCACCGGGACAGTGACGCTCGAGAAGACCGACGAGCAGGTGGAGTTCTCCCAGCCGGACGGTGTGCGCGTCGCCGTGCAGCACGAGGACGGCGAACTGTGGGCGCGGCGCATCCAGGCCGGAGACGACACCGCGTACACCCCGCAGGGCGTGGACGCCATCGAGGTCAAGCGCGGCGAACGGCTGTACTTCCGTATCGGTTCCGTCTTCGACGGCGCGGGCGACAAGGTCGCCTGGGACCCGTCGATCACGTACACCGGGTTCGAGGCGAGCGACGCCAACGGCCTGCCGCTCCACTCCTACACCGCTTCGAAGGACTTCACCCTCGCCGGCCGGGCCGGGAGCGTCGAGGCGCCGGTGGACGGCACGGTGCACCTGACCGGTGACGTGCGCAAGAAGGCGGCGACCACCGACGACGTCACCGTCCGGATCAGCCAGGCGGGGACACCGGTGGTGGAGAAGACCATCGGCGCCGCCGAGACCGGAACCTTCCCGGCCGACGCCACGATCCGCGTCACCAAGGGCCAGAAGCTGTCCTGGCGGATCGTCTCCGACTCACCGATCGACGTCACCGCCCTGGAGTGGGCGCCGCTCGCCCGCTACACCGAGGCCGAGGGGGTGACCCCGGCGGCCGGCGACGACGCCCAGCCGCTCCAGTTCCGGCCCCCGTACGACATCGACACCCACGTGCCCACAGGGCCGGCCGGCGTCCAGCAGCCGATCACATCCCCCGGCGGCACCTTCACCGCCACCGCCCACGTGACGGCCGCCGAGGGCACCACGGGCCGGCTGGTACTCACGGTCAAGAAGCACGGCGCGCTCCTCGCGAAGAAGGTCTTCGACGTCGGCGACAAGCCGTCGGTCGAGGTGACCGCCCCCGCGGGCGAAGCGCTCTACGTCGACATCACGGCGGCCACGCCCGACCTCGCCACGAAGATCCAGAGCGCCGAGGTCGCGATCGACGGCGGCTCGCCCGTGCCCGCCACCGTGCACGCCCCCTCCGTCGAAGACGTCTTCGGGCGCCTGTACCGCGGCTGGTCGTACATCGGCTACAACGGCAACAGGGACCGCGCCGGACAGCCGATCAAGCAGGACGACCTCACCGCGGAGAAGGCCAAGGAACACCTGCCCTCCGACGTGGACCCGGCCCGGGACCGCGAGGCGTTCGAGAAGAACCCGAAGATCACCGCGCCCGACGTCGTGCCCTTCGCCCCGGACGGCGAGCACGGCCGCTGGGGAGCCGGCGAGCACTCCTGGGCGGCGGCCTCCTCCGCCTCCAGCTCACGGTTCGGCGGCCGGACCATCGGCCTGCCCACCGCCGAGTCCCTGGCCTCCGCGCACGCCGTTCCCCGTATGTCGCACTCGAAGCAGATCTCGCTGACCGGCTCGCTCGGCGGCGGCGTCGGCAGCGTGGGCGGCAGCGTCGCCCTGGGCACCTCCAGCGGTGAGCTCGACTACCTCGACATGAACGGAGACGGGTTCCCCGACGTGGTCGGCGCGGGCGGAGTGCAGTACACCGACCCGACCGGCGTGCTCGGCACCACACGCGGGTCCGTCCCCGGCGGAGCCGTGCGCGCGTCCGACACCCGCAGTGGCAACGCGAGCGCGGGCAGCGCGGCGCGCACCATCGCCACCGGCCGCGGCCAGGCCGCCCCGCCCGGCTGGGTCACGGCCGACACCTCCTCCGCCGGCAACGACATGCCCCCTCTCGGCATCGGCGGCAACCTCGGCACCAACCGCGCCGACGCCTCGTACGACCTGCTCGACATCAATGGCGACAGCCTGCCGGACCGGGCGTACGAGGACGGTCGCGTCGCCCTCAACCTGGGCTACCGCTTCGCCGCGCCCGAACCGTGGCCCGGCGGCAAGCTCAACGAGGGCCACGGCTCCACCGCCGGCCTGAACATCGGCTTCAACACCGACTTCTACGGATTCGGCGGCGGTGCCTCCTTCCAGCAGCAGTCGTCCTCGACGAAGAGCTCGCTGGCGGACGTCAACGGAGACGGCCGCGTCGACCGGGTCTTCGCCGGGAACCCGGTGCGGGTCGCGCTCAACACCGGCTCCGGCTTCGCCGAGCCCGTCCCCTTCCACGGCAGCCTGGACGGGATCAACGCCGACTCCAACGCCCAGCTCGGCGGCGGCGTCTACTTCACCGTCCCCATCTGCTTCGTGGTCGGCTGCCTGATCATCAACCCGGGCGTCAACGTGTCCACCGGCGCCTCGCGCGCCGAGCAGATGATCCGCGACATCGACGGCGACGGCCTGGCCGACCACCTCGCCTCCGACAAGGACGACGAGTTGGTCGTCGCCGCCAACCGCACCGGCCGCACCAACCTGCTCAAGAACGTGACCCGGCCGCTGGGTTCGCGCATCGACCTCAGCTACACACGCGACGGCAACACCTACGACCAGCCCGGCTCCCGCTGGCTGCTGGCCGGCACGCGGGTCCACGACGACCTGCCCGGCGACGGCCCCGACACCCAGGCGTTCTCCTTCTCGTACAAGGGCGGGAAGTACGACCGCCTGGAGCGCGAGTTCCTCGGCTACGGCACCGTCACCAGCACCCAGCTGGGCGAGGCCGACAAGCCGTACCGGAACACCGTCCGCGAGTTCGACACCCGCGGACACGTGACCCGCGGCCTGCTCAAGCGCGAGGCGGTCACCGACGCCTCCGGGGCCCTGTTCACCGAGACCCTCAACACGTACACCCTGCGGGAGGTGTTCTCCGCATCGGTCTTCCCGCAGCTGGAGCGGACCGAGGCACGCTGGTACGACGGCGAGGGCGGGGCGACACCGGGCAAGACCACGTCCACCGAGATGAGCTACGACGCCCTCGGCAACCTGGTGCGCAAGGTGGACTACGGCGAGCCCGGCGCCGCCGACGACGTCGAGACCAGGACGAGCTACACCGCGTGCACCGACACCCACATCGTGGGCGTCGGGCAGTCGGTGGAGGTCCGCGGCGGCGGCAAGCTCATGCGCTCACGTGACGCCGAGGTGAACTGCACCACGGGCGACGTGACCCGGCACACCGCGCACCTGGAGGGCGGCACCGAAGCCGTCACCGACCTCGCGTACAACGCCGACGGCACACTCAGGTCGATCACCTCGCCCGAGAACCACCGGGGCCAGCGCTACCAGCGCACCTACGAGTACGACGTGCCGACCGGCACGCAGGCCACGGCGATCGAGGACAGCTTCGGCTACCGCTCCACCGCCGCGTACGACCTGCGCTTCGGTCAGCAGACCGAGTCAACGGACATCAACGGTCGGCGGACGGTGTCGGAGTACGACGCGCTGGGCCGCCTCACCGCCGTGACCGGCCCGCACGACCACGGCGCCGGGCGGCCGACGATCGCCTTCACCTACCACCCCGACGCGCCGGTCCCGTACGCGGTGACCCGCCATCTGGACCGGGACGCCGCGGGGACGGTGAAGGACGACACGATCGACACCGTCACCTTCACCGACGGCCTCGGCCGCGTGGTCCAGACGAAGAAGGACGCGACGGTCGGCGGCGAGGACGTGATGACGGTCTCCGGCCGTGTCGTCTTCGACGCACTGGGCCGCACGGTCGAGCAGCGCTACCCCGTCACCGAACCCAAGGGTGACGCCGGGACCGTCTTCAACACCGCCGTCGACACCGTCCGCCCCACCACCCTCACCTACGACGTCCTCGACCGCACGCTGCGCACCACGCTGCCGGACGGGACCTCCACGTCGGTGGCGTACGGCTTCGGCAAGGACCGCGCGGGCACCGTGCAGTTCGAAACCGTGTCCACCGACGCCAAGGGCAACAGGACCACTGCCTACAGCGACGTGCGGGAACAGCAGACCGCCGTCCGCGAGCCCGGCGCCAAGACCGGCGACGCGCCGATCTGGACCAGCTACGCCTACGACCCGCTGGGCGAGATCGTCAAGGTCACCGACGACCACGACAACGTCACCACCTCCGCCTACGACAACCTGGGCCGCCGCACCGTCGTCGACTCACCGGACGCAGGCCGGACCGTCACCGGCTACGACCCGGCCGGCAACGTGATCCGGCAGCAGACCGCCAACCTGACGGCCAAGAACCAGGCCATCACCTACACCTACGACTTCGACCGCGTGACCGAAATCCGCCACCCGGTCTTCACCGGCAACGACGTCCGCTACACCTACGGCGCGCCGGGCGCGGAGCACAACGCCGCCGGCCGGGTCACCAGGATCGAGGACGCGGGCGGCGAGGTGACGCGGAGGTACGGCCCGCTCGGCGAGGTCACCGAGGAGACCCGCACCCTGCCCGGCCCCGGCCCGCACGTCCGTACCTTCACCACCGGCTACCACTACGACAGCTTCAACCGCATGCTGTCCCTCACCTACCCCGACGGTGAGCGGCTGTCCTACACCTACGACAGCGGCGGCCAGGTCAGCGCCGCCGTCGGAACCAAGAATGGATTCGACTACACGTACGTCCGCTCGCTCGCGTACGACAAGTTCGGCGACCGCGCGGCACTGGAACTGGGCAACGGCACCCGCACCACCTTCACCTACGGTGCCGAGGACCGCCGCATGGCCACCCTCACGTCCACCCTGCCGACCGGGTCCGCGTTCCAGAACCTCGCCTACGAGTACGACGCCAACGGCAACCTCACCAGTCAGAAGAACGTCACCCAACTCCCGGCCGAAACCCCGAAGCTGGGCGGCCCCACGGAGCAGACCTACACCTACGACAACCTGAACCGGCTCACCGGCGCCGCGGGCTCCTTTCAGTTCATGGCGAACAAGACCGATCGCTACACCTACTCCACCTCGTACGACACGGTCGGCAACATCACCGCCAAGGACCAGCACCACGGCATCCGCGTGGGCAACGGCCACGAGCAGGTCCAGAAGAACACCACGTACACCCAGGCCTACACGTACGCGGCCGACCGCCCGCACGCCCCGTCCGTGATCGGCCGGGCGAGCCTCACCTACGACGCCAACGGCAACCTGACCGACAGCGTGTCGTCCGCGCCCGGCAAGCCGCGCCGTCAGCAGATCTGGGACGAGGAGAACCGGCTGGCCTGCGTCCACGACACGGCCAAGAACCAGGACCAGGCACAGGACCCGTCCTCCTGCAACCAACCCGGCAAGCCGCCGTCGGTCCGCTTCACCTACGACGACCAGGGCAACCGGGTGGTCAAGGACGGAGCCCAGACCACCCTCTACCCGAACCAGTTCTACACGGCGCGCAACCAGACCGAGTTCAAGCACGTGTACGCCGGCGGCACGCGCATCGCCACCAAGACCTCGAAGCCCGGCAACGCCTACGAGAAGGACCAGTTCTTCTCCCACGGCGACCGCCTGGGGTCGGCGTCCTTCGGCACGGACGGCTCCGGCCGGCTCGCCGAGCACCTGGACTACTTCCCGTCCGGTGAGACCTGGGTCGACGAACGCCCCGGCGAGAAGAACCCGTACGGGTTCACCGGCAAGGAACTCGACCCGGAGACCGGTTACACCTACCACGGAGCGCGCTACTACGATCCGCGCGGCGGGATGTGGGAGTCCACCGACCCCGCGCTGGGCGCATACCTGGACGGCGGCGCGAACGCCGGGGTCCACCAGCCGTCGAACCTGCAGCTGTACGGCTACGCGTACCAGAACCCTCTCCGCTTCACCGATGACGACGGCCGCCAGCCGGGCGAGCCGTTCAACCTGGGCCGGCACCTGCAGGAGAAGTACACGCTCCACCACGACCAGGCGATCGTGATGGCCGCGGCACAGCTCCAGGCGATGGGCACGGCACGGCCCGGGGGCACCTGGCAGGTGTCCATGGACCTCCAGTCGGTCAAGGGCGGGGGCGATCCGCGGAACAGGGTGATCGCCACCGGCGGCCGGGCCGACCTGCTGCTGTGGACGGACTCCACGGTCTACGTCTGGGATGCCAAGAACAAGGGTGGCCAGGCCGAGGCCAACGGCCCCGGCGATGTGCAGTGGTACGTCGCCGGCATCACGGCGCAGCTCAGGGCCCAGGGCGACATGCGCCGGGTCGCGGCCGGCTTCGATCTGGTACCCATGCAGGCCCCGTCGGCGCACCAGCCCAACACGGTGCTGCAGGTCGAGTCGTCGACGAAGTACCCCGGGAAGGGAGTCATCACCTACTCCGCCTCCCAGCGCGCCCCGCAAACGGTCCCGGTTCCCGTGACCGCACCGCAACCGCAACGCTCACGTCTCCAGACGGCGGCGAAATACGTGGGCGCCGGCGTGCTCATCATCGGCGCAGGCGTGCTCATCGTCGGCACCCTCGCCGAGGACGTCGCCACCGGCGGCGCCGGAATCGCCGACGACCCGGCCTCCTTCGGCGCGGCCGCCGCCATGGCGAGAACAGGCTGGGCGCTGGTCCCGTAGAGCGGGTGAGAGGCGCCTGACGGGCGAAAGCTCAGGTCAGGCGCCTCCACGGTACCGAATTGGTTCGTGCTCGACCTGATCGGTCTTGCCATGCGTGAGGGCCGCCTGTGCGATGAGGATGGCGACATCGTCGTGGTCGTCGGGGTGTCGCAGGGCGTGCAGGAGCCACTGGCAGGTGTCATCCAGGGGCCGGCGCGGTTCATCGAGGGTCCGCAGCAGCGTGTCGAGACGATCGTCGATGGGGTGGTGGCGGGTCTCGATGAGGCCGTCGGTGTAAAGGATGAGCCGGTCGCCCGGGTTCAGGTCGAAGGCCGTGGTCTGGAAGGGGACGCCGCCGACGCCGAGGGGCGCTCCTGTGGGCAGGTCGAGCAGCCGGGGGTGTTGGCCGGCCGCGGCGAGGACGGCCGGGAGGTGTCCGGCATTGGCGATGCGGCACCGGTGGTCGTGGGGGTCGTAGACGGCGTAGACGCAGGTGGCGATGTAGTGCTCGAGCCCGCGGGTGAGCTTGTCCAGGTGCTGGAGGACCTGGTCGGGGTTCAGGTCGAGGTCGGCGAAGGCGCATGTGGCGGTGCGTAGGCGTCCCATGGTGGCGGCGGCGTCGATGCCGTTGCCCATGACGTCGCCGACCACAAGGGCCGTCTTGTCGCCGTCCAGCGGGATGACGTCGTACCAGTCGCCGCCGACCTCGTTGGATGCCTGGGCGGGCTGGTAGAGGGAGGCGACCTCCAGCCCTGTCAGTCGGGGCGGCGTGCCGGGCAGCAGACTACGTTGCAGGGTCTCGGCGGTATTGCGCACGCTCTCGTGCCAGCGGGCGTTGTCGATGCAGACGGCCGCCCGTGCGGCCAGTTCGCCGGCGAGAAGTACGTCGTCCTCGTCGAAGGGGAGCGGGTTGCGGGCGCGCAGAATGTCGAAGGCGCCGAGGACCTCGCCGCGGGCGATCAGCGGCACGGCGAGGTAGGAGTGTGCGCCTGCACGCGCGAGGACGGCCGCCGATTCGGGACTCTGGGCGATGCGCAGGAGATCCTTGCTGTCGACCTTGGCCACGAGGACGGGCTGCCCTGTGTGGACACACTGAGTGACCAGGCGGTCGGCGCCGTAGGAGGCCAGATCCCCGACCTTGTCGGCGGCAGCGGTGATCTCGGTGGGGTAGGCACTGGCCACGGCGAGTGCACGGAAGAGTTCCGGCCCCTCATGGGACTCGCCGGTGCGGCGGAAGGCCAGTACGGCGTCGAGGACATCGACCGCCGCCACATCGGCCAGATCGGGGACCGCGATCTGGGCCAGTTCGTGGGCGGTCTGCTCCACCCCGAGGGTGGTGCCGACGCGGGCGGAGGCGTCGGCGATCAGGGCCAGGCGTCGCCGGGCCCGGTCCGCCTCCGTCGCCGCCCGATGGCGTTCGGTGACGTCGACGACGGAGGTTGCGACGCCGAGGATCCGTCCGCGCGAGGTCTCGATCCGGTAGTTCGACACGGACCACGCGTGATCACGGTCAGGGTCCGCCGGCGTGCGGCCGACGGTGTACTGATCGATCAGCGGCGTGCCGGTGACCAGGACCTGCCGCAGCGCCGACTCGATGGTGTCGACGTCGATGGACGGCAGGATCTCGCGGGGGCGGCGCCCGAAATGATCGGCGGCAGGCATGCCGTTGATGCGCTCCAGGGCAGGATTGACCAGCATGTACCGCAGATCGGTGTCCAGCAGAGCGATGCCGATCGGGGACTGCGACACCAGTCGCTGGGAGAGGGCCAGGTCCCTCTCCACCGTCTGGAGCGTCGTCTGGTCGGCGGCGATGCCCAGCGCGTAGACGTCGCCGAGGTCGTCCAGCAGCCGCATGGCCCGGAACTCCACCAGACGCGTGCTGCCGTTCTTGTATCGGATCGGAAACGCGCCCGCCCAGCTCGCACCTGTGCCCAACACCTCGGCGAACAGCTTGACGACCAGGTCGCGGTGCTCTTCACGGACCAGCAGGTCAGCCGCTCTCCGGCCAAGCGCCTCCTCGGCGCTGTAGCCGAACACCTCATCGGCCTGCGGACTCCAGAAGACGATCCGGCCTTGGTCGTCCAGGACGACCGCCGCGACGCTGAGCACGTCGAGCAGCCCTCCTGGCGGCCTCGTCGCCCGACGGTCCTGCTCCTCGCCCTGGTGCGACTCCTGGGTACCCATCCTGAAGGCTCCCTCCTCGGCGGAGCCCGCTCGCGGCGCGGGCCGGTAGAGGGCTTCCCCTCCATGCTGCTCCCCGAGCCCGTGCGGCACGATCCGGGCGACCCGTGCGATCCCCCTACGAGGGGTACTGCCCACCGATGCCCTGGTGGTCGGGCTGTTGTGCGATGGCCCGGCGGGCCGGGTCGGTGAACTCTCGCTCGATCGACTCCTGCAGCAGGCTGATCTCCGCTCGCACGGCGGCGTGCTGAGACGGCGGCAGGGTGTCGAGCAGGCCCTCGAGCATGGCGTGGAGCCGTCGGCAGATCTGCACGGACGAGGATCCGTAGTCGCGGATCTCGCATACGGCGAGCTGAAGGAAGTTCTCCCAGTCACGCCCCGGCAGCACGAGCCGGGCGTGCTCGTGGCGATCGGCGATGACGTATCGACCGGGGAGGTGTGTGCTGCCGACCGTGTGCAGGAAGGACTCGATGTAGTTGACCACCTGCACCGCGGTCGTCGGGTCGTTCACCGCTGGGGAGAGGGCCCTGATGGCGATGTCGACGAGGACCCTCAGGGCGAAGGCGGGGTCCTGTTCGATGGTGCGCTCGGCCCCGAGGGCGACGAGCCCGGTCACCCGGTCCGGGTCCGGTTTCGATGTGCCCCCGTGGACCTCGATGAGGACAGTGCCGGGCGGTACGAAGTCGCCGATCAGCCGGGTCACGACGAAGACGCAGTCGTGGCGCGCCGCCTCCGAGACCAGCCCGGCCACGTTGAACGCCTGGATGGCTCCACCACGTGCCGTACGCAGGCGCATCACCGGACCGCCGGACGGCACGGTGTCGTCTCCGCGTGGCGCCGCGTCCCGGATCGCCGCGGCCCCGCTGGTGAAGACGGCCTCTCCCATGCGCGTGACCAGCTTGGCGATGGCCACCGGTCGGAGGCTGTGGGTGAACCTGTTGAGGTAGACGAGCAGGAGCACGAGGCTGACGGCCACCGCCACGCCGGCCAGCGTGACCCCGAGGTCGGGGACGGAGTCGGTCTCGACGCTGCGCAGCAAGGAGAACGCGAACGCGAACGTCCCCGTGAAGGTCGCCAGCACAGCCTTCTGCAGCCGGTCCCGGTACCACAGGCGCATATAGCGAGGGGAGAGGGTTCCCGTCGCCTGCTGCACGACGAGTACGCCGATGGTGACGACGAATCCGAGCAACGCCACCATCGCCCCCACGATGGCGGAGAGCACGCCACTCGCTGTCGTCGCGGAGTAGTGCCAGCCGCTCGGCGGCCAGTCGGCGCTGTCGGCGGTGAGCGCGAGCTCAGCGAGAAGTACGCCGAGGACGAGACCGAACAACGGCACGATCCACAGGCTTGCCTTGACGTATTGCCGCAGCCCGAACCTGGCTGCCCAGGACGTCAGGACACCCACGTCGCGCCTCCTTCACCGGGAGGAGTCCGGTGCTCATGAGGCACACGAGACCGCGGGCTCCCTCGGCGGGAGCGCTGCCACCCCACGGTAGAGCCCTTCTCGGAGCGGCGCAGCGGCAGAGCTCCCGTCCTCGCCCGGTGCGACTCGCTCGTCAGGACGGGACGACACCCGTCGGCCTAAGCTGGCCGAATGGCGCACGCACCACCTCGGGTGCCGTGCGACGGCGCCCGATCGTTGTCTACCGGGGGCCGAAAGGGGCTCAAGATGGACGACTACCCCCTGATCGAGAACCATGGCCTGATCGGCGATCTGCAGACCGCGGCCCTCGTGACGACCGATGCGACGATCGACTGGTTCTGCTGTCCGCGCTTCGATTCGCCCAGCGTCTTCGGTGCTCTGCTCGACCGGCGGAAGGGCGGCCATTTCACCGTCAGGCCGGCCGCGGAAAGCTACACCACCAAGCAGCTCTACCACCCGGACACCGCCGTTCTGGTGACGCGCTTCATGACCGAGGCCGGGGCGGGCGAGGTGGTCGACTTCATGCCGGTGACCGGCACGACGGCGACGGATCGGCACCGTCTGGTCCGCATGCTGCGCTGCGTCCGCGGCAGCATGACGTTCGAGGGGGAGATCGCTCCGCGCTTCGACTACGGCCGCAAGCCGCACGAGCTGCACCTCACGGAGCACGGGGCCTTGTTCACCTCGGAGGACATGGACCTCGCCGTCCACGCCGTCCGTGAGCCGCAGGACGACCGGCTGCTGAACATCCTCTCGGGTGACAAGGACCTGCGCTTCACCCTGACCCTCCAGGCGGGGCAGCAGCGCGGCATGGTCATCGAGTCGTCCCCCGGCGGGCCGCCGCACGAGGTCCGGGTGTCGGAGTTCGAGCGGCTCTTCCACGAGACGGTCCGATTCTGGCGCTCGTGGCTGGGCCAGTCCACGTACTCGGGCCGTTGGCGGGAGGCGGTGGAACGCTCGGCGGTAACGCTGAAGCTCATGACCTTCGCGCCGACCGGCGCTCTGGTCGCCGCCCCCACGACGGGTCTGCCCGAGCAGTTGGGCGGCGAGCGCAACTGGGACTACCGGTTCACCTGGATCCGTGACGCCTCGTTCTCGGTGTACGCCTTGCTGGGCCTGGGTTTCAGGGAAGAGGCGAGGGCGTTCATCAGCTGGCTGCACGACCGCGTCAAGGAGAAGGCCGGCGAAGGAAACGGCACCGGGCCACTGAACATCATGTATCGCGTCGACGGCTCCTCCGACCTGGTCGAGGAGACCCTGGAGCATTGGGAGGGGTACTGCGGTTCCGCCCCGGTCCGCATCGGCAACGGCGCGGCGAGCCAGCTGCAACTGGACATCTACGGTGAAGCGCTCGACAGCATCTACTTCGCGCACCAGCACGGCATGCATCTCGACAACGGGGGCTGGAAAGCGCTGCACACTCTGCTCGACTGGCTGGTCGACCATTGGGATCAGCCCGGAGAAGGGCTGTGGGAGACCCGTGGCGGCCGGAAGGACTTCACGTACGGCCGCGTGATGTCCTGGGTGGCCTTCGACCGCGCCCTGCGGATCGCCTCCGACGACGGCCGTCCCGCGGCCGGTGGCCGCTGGGTGGACGCGCGTGACGAGATCTACGCTCAGGTGCTCAGCAAGGGATGGGACCCGAACAAGCAGGCCTTCGTTCAGCATTACGGCGACGACGTACTCGACTCGTCGTTGCTGCGCATGCCGACGGTCGGTTTCATCACGCCGGACGATCCGATGTGGAAGTCCACCCTGGACGCGATGGACCGTGAGCTGGTCAGCGACAGCCTGGTCTACCGCTACAACCCCGAGGCGTCACCCGACGGACTGCGCGGTTCCGAAGGCACCTTCTCTCTCTGTACGTTCATGTACGTCGACGCCCTGGCGCGGGCCGGACGCACCGACATGGCCAGACTGGTGCTGGAGAAGATGCTCACCTACGCCAACCACCTGGGCCTGTTCTCCGAGGAGATCGGCCTGACGGGGCGACAGCTGGGCAACTTCCCGCAGGCTTTCACGCACTTGGCCCTGATCGACGCGGCGATCACCCTGAACGCGAAGCTCAATGGGCCGCCCGGGGGCGGGAGGTAGTCGCACGGAACCTGCGTGCGAGGTTCACTGTCCGGCCTCCGTCGGGACGGAACCGAGGAGGATGACGGTGTCCCCCTGCTGAGGGACGGTCTGCTCCCGCTCGGTGACCGGGTCCAGCCGGTGGTCGGCCCGCACCACGAAGAGAGTTTCGTGCTCCGGTGGCAGCGGGGCGGAGGCGGGCTGCACCACGAACCGCGCACCTCGCTCGTAGCGCTCCGCCAGGACGTGCCGGACGAGGGAACGGCCGAAGAGGATGTCGCCGCCGGTGTAGGGAGCGACCACGCCATGGCTGTCGTGCGGTGGTCCGACCCGGTAGACGGGCCCCTCGACGTTGTCCTGCATCACGACCGAGGCGAGCGCGTTGAAGTCGTCGTCGTCGGTGGCCAGGAACACGGCCGTCACTCCCTCCAGGCGCGCCCCGGGGTTGATGGCCGTGGCCAGCAGATCGCCCTTGGCCAGGTCGATCCCCGCCTCCTTGATCAGCTCCCGCTCCGCGTCGAGCCCCGCCCACATCAGCACGTCCAGCCCGGCGGACCGCAGGGCCCTTCCCAGGTCGACCACCCACGGCTCCCCGCCCACCAGGAGAATGCGCGTACCCGCCGGTTTGACGACGCCCAGCCGTCTGGCCATGGGCGCCGCCGTCAGCGAGTAGAGCAGAACGGTTCCCACAATCACCAGAAATGTGACGGGAAGGATCATCGCGGCCCCGCTCACCCCCCGGTCGACCAGGCTGGCGGAGAAGGCCGATGCCGTGGCCGCCGCGACGATGCCGCGCGGGTCCATCCATCCGATGAAGGCCCGCTCCCCCCGGGCCAGACCCGAGCGCGCCGTGGCGACGAAGGCCACGAGCGGCCGCACCACCAGGACGAGGATCGCGATGAGCGCGAGCGCGGGAAGGAGTACCGGCACGAGCGATGCCGGGGTGACGGTGGAGGAGATGGAGACGAACAGCAGCCCGATGATCAGCTGTACCAGGGTCTCGAAGAAGGGACGCCGAGCAGGCATGTCGAAGCCGCGGATGTTGGCGACGGCCAGTCCCGTGACGATCGCGGCGATGAGCCCCGTATCGTCCCGTACGATGTCGCAGCCTGCCGATACGGCGATCACCGTGGCGAGTTGAGCCAGCGTACCGAGGGTCTCGCCGAGCCGAAGGGTCCGCAGAGTGAACCACAGCAGCGCGGTTCCCACGATTCCGCCGACCAGCCCCACGGCCAGGCTGATGCCGAACTGGCCCAGCTGGTATCCCCGGCCGATGTCGACCTGGTGCGTCGTGGCGATGGCGTGGAAGGTGAGCGCGCCGAGGATGCCGCCGATGGGGTCGGTCAGCGTCCCCTCCCAGATCAGGATGCGGCGCACCTTGTCGGTCGGCCGCACGAAGTCGAGCAGCGGACCCACGACGGTGGGACCCGAGACGACGAGGATCACGCCCAGCATCGCGGCCACGCGCAGCGGCATGTCGAACATCGCCGGTGAGACCGCCGCGATGACCAGAAACGTGAGCAGCACCCCGTACACCAGCAGTCGTCCCACGATCCCCCGGGTGTGGCCCGTGAGCTTTCGCAGGTCGAGCCCGAGGCCGGCGTCGTAGAGGATCACCGCGACGGACAGCGACACCAGGTCGGAGAAGGCCGGCCCCAGCAACTTGTCCGGATGGATGACATCCGTGAGCGCACCGGCGGCGAACCCGACCGGCAGCAGGATGATCAGGGCCGGGACGCGCAGCTTGCTCGCCAGGATCTGCGAGCCGGTGGCGAGCACCACCGTCAGGGCGAGTCCGAGAAAGATCTCGTCGTCGGTCACAGCGGCTTCCTTCGTCGGAGTCCGGGTGCGAGGGGGATGGCCGGCGTGGGGCCGGGCGGTCAGCCGCCGGGCGTCGCACCGTCACCGTCCGAGCCGCTTCCGCTTCGCAGCTCGGCGTCGGAGAGCTCTTCGAGCTCACCGTGGGTGTCCAGCCAGTAGAGGAGGACGACGGCCGGCATGACGAGCACGAGGGCCACCAGGGTGACGATCGCCAGCCACGTCAGCGTGGCGGGTGCGCCCGCGGCGTCGGTCACGGTCAGCGAGGTGGGGATGAGGTAGGGGCGCTGGGCCATGCCCCAGGCGATGACGGCGCAGGCGACGACCCCGACCGCCGTGACGCGCATCCACACGCTCGGCGTCCGCAGGAGCAGCCAGACCGTCGCGAGTGCGGCCACCCCGGCCACGACGACGAAGAGCAGCCCCAGGCCGTGGGTGAGTCCGTGCCAGACATAGGGGGAGTCCTCATGAGTGACGAAGCCGGTGATCACTGCCAGGACGGTGAGCGCGCCGAGAGTGCTCAGCGCCCGCCACCTGAAGTAGCCGACCAGATCGGGCGCGTCGAAGCGGCGGGCATCACCCGTGAGGAAGACCGCGCCGAGGAAGGCGGTGGTCGCGATGGCGACGAACCCGAACATGAGGGAGGTGGGGTTGGACCAGGTCTCCGCCGAGGCCGCGGTACCGGGCGCCACCCGTCCCGACGCGACCCCGCCGACGGCGGCACCGAGGAAGAACGGTGTGACGACCGAGGCCACGGCGAACACGGCACCGTACAGCCGGCGGCCTGCGAGCCGCCGGGAGGGCTTGCGGAACGCGAAGCCGGCGCCGCGCAGCACCAGGCCCACGGCGGCCAGGGCCAAGGGGAGCCACATCGCCGAGAACACGGTCTGGAACAGGATGGGGAAACCGGTCCACATGATGACGAGAACGAAGATCAGCCAGACGTTGTTGACCTCCCACACGGGAGCCATGGCATGGTCGATGAGCCATCTTGGACGTTTTCCGCGTTCCGTGCCTCCGGCAGTCAGATCCCAGAAGCCGGCGCCGTAGTCCGTGCCGCCGGCGCCGGCGTACGCGGCCACGGCGAGGAGCAGCACGACGGCGATGAGGTCGGCGGTCATGGGCGGCCGTCCTCGGCCCGGGCGGCTCCTCCGCCGCCGGCGGCGGGGGCGTCACCCGCGGGGAGAGGCGCCCGCGGCCCGTAGGGGGTGTCCGCCTCCGGCACGTGGGGCGGACCTCCTGCCGTCTGCTGCTCGTCGGCGAGCCGCCAGCGCGTGCGCATCTTGAGCAGGATGACGAGGAACGAGCCGAAGAGGAACACGTACACCACCATCACCACGCCGAGCATGATCCAGAGGCTGGTGGAGCGGGTCGAGGTCACCGCCTCGGCGACCCGCATGTCCTGGTAGACGATCCAGGGCTGGCGACCCACCTCGGTGGCGATCCAGCCGCACTCGACTGCCACGACGGAGGCGACGCCCGCACAGGCCGCGGAGCGGTAGAACCACTTCGAGGCGGGAAGCCGCCGGTGCCGCAGCCAGACCAGGCCGTACCAGAGGGCGAGCAGCACCAGGACGGAGCCGATGAGGACCATGATGTCGAAGGCCCAGTGGGCGATGGTCGCCTGAGTGGCCGTGGGACGCTGGTCCGCCGGTACGGAGGTCAGGCCCACCACCCTGGTGTCCGCACTGAATCCGGCCAGGAAGGAGTCGAGCAGCGGGATCTTGATGCCGCCCTTGACGCTCCCGTCCTCCTGCAGGCGCCCGAAGAGGTACTCCGGCACCCTCGTGTCGGTCTCCCAGACGATCTCCATCGCGGCGAACTTCACCGGCTGCTTGTGGAACACCGACCGGGCGATCGCGTCGCCCAGGACGAACTGCACCGGAGTGGCCACCGCGGCGATGGTGAACGGAACGGCGAAACCGAGCCGGTGGTAGTGGTCCCGACGGCCGCGCAGCCAGCCCATGGCGTAGACACCGGACACCATGAAGCCCGCGGTGAGGATCATCGCCACGACGAAGTGCCAGTACTGCGGCCCGAACATCGGGGTGAAGATCGCCTTCCAGACGTTCACGTCGACGGGGTTGCCATGGGCGTCGAGCGAGAAGCCCTGGGGCGTGTTCATCCAGGAGTTGGCGGCCAGGATGCCGAACGCCCCGAGCAGCGCGGCGGCCGGGAGAGGCAGCCCGAGCAGGAAGTGCGTACGGGGCTTCAGCCGCCGCCATCCGTACAGGTAGATGGCGATGAGCACGGCCTCGAGGAAGAACGCCCATGCCTCGACACCGAATCCGATGCCGAAGACATCACCCCACCTGCCCATCAGGCCGGGCCAGAGCAGGCCGAACTCGAAGGAGAGCACGGTGCCGGTGACGATGCCGAGCGCGAACTGCACCGCCATGACGGCCGACCAGCGGCGCGCGAGGAGCAGTGCCGCGGCGTCCTTGCGGCGCAGTCCGCGGTAGTGCATCACCAGGGTGATGAAGGGGAAGGCCACGCCCAGGGGCACCAGGATGATGTGGGACGCAAGGGTGAAGGCCATGAGTTCCCGGGCCGGCAGGAGTTGGGCCGGGGCATCTGCCAGCAGGTGGAACGAGGTGGGCATAGCCGCCTTCGCGTTCGTGACAGTCCGGGAGAGGGTCAGCCGCCGGTGGCGAAGCCCGGGAACAGAGTCATCCCGCCGTCGACGTACAGGGTGGTCCCCACCACGTAGTCCATGAGGTCGGAGGCAAGCGCGACCACGGCGTGGGCGATGTCCTCGGGGTCGCCGATCCGGTCGTACGGGATCAGCCTCAGGAGGTCCTCCCGAGCCTCGGCCGTCTCCCAGGCATCGCGGTTGATCGGCGTCTTGATCGCCCCCGGGGCGACCGCGTTCACCCGGATCTTCTCCGGTGCGAGCTCCTGGGCCAGGGTCTGCATCATCATCTGCACACCGCCCTTGGAGGAGGCGTAGTTGACGTGGCCCGACCAGGGGATGATCTGGTGCACCGAACTCATGCAGATGATCTTCCCGGCGGCGCGGGACACCTCGGGGACGACGCCACGGCGCCGGAACTCTTTGACGGCCTCCCGGGCGCACAGGAACTGACCGGTCAGGTTGACGTCGAGGACCTTCTGCCACTGGGCGAGAGTCATGTCGGTGAGCCGCGCGTCCCGCTGCAGCCCTGCGTTGGCGACGAGCACGTCGATGGTCCCGAACTCCTTGACCATCCGGTCCATCATGGCCGTGACCTGGTCCTCCTGGGACACGTCCGCCTCGTAGGCCGCCGCCCGCACTCCGAACGAAGCGATCTCCTCGACCACTTCCTCCGCGGTCTCACGGCCCGCCACGTAGTTCACGACCACATCGGCGCCGGCTCGGCCCAAGCCGATGGCCGTGGCCTTGCCGATGCCCGAATTGGCTCCGGTGACCAGCGCCTTCTGGCCCTGCAACAGACGTGCGGGGATCACACCCTGCGGTGCTCCCACGGTGGATTCCACGATGCCCTGCCTCCTCGCCCGGCCGCGCTCCGCCCGGCTCCGGCCGGGCGGACACGGGGGCCACGCAATCACCGGCTGCGGCCGTCGGCATGCCCTGGGCACCGCCGTTGGGCCGTTGGGCCGAGCATCTTCGTCCGATCGGTCCAGCGGTCTGCCCTGGTCTCAGCCAAGACGGGCCAGGAGGTGGTCGCCGACCCGCAGGGCATTGGCGATGGCCGTCAAGGACGGGTTGACCGCGCCGATGCTCGGGAAGAAGCTGGTGTCGACGACGTAGAGGTTGTCGAGGTCGTGGGCCTTGCAGTTGACGTCCAGCGCCGAGGCGGCGGGGTCGGTGCCGAAGCGTACGGTGCCGGCCTGGTGCGCCGTCGCGCCGATGGGCATGCCCTTGTGCAGGTAGATGCTGTGGGACAGCAGGTGGTGCTCGTGCATGCCCAGGTGGCCGAGCATTCCCTGCAGTTTGTGCCTGAGCCGCTTCAGGCCCTCGATGTTGTTCTTCTCGTCGAGAGCGAGACGGATGCGGCCGTCGCCGTCGAGGGTGACCCGGTTGTCGGCGAGCGGCAGGTCCTCACCGCACAGCCAGAAGTCGACGGCATGGTGCGCCAGCACCTCGAACGGCATGTCCGGTGCGACCGCACCGGCCCATCGCGGGGCCTCGCCGTGGATCTGCTCGGCGTCCGACTTGCCGAGCATCTGGATGCCGCCCAGCGGGAACTCCCAGTCGTCCGCACCGAGGTACCAGTCGTGCAGCGCCAGCGTCTTCTGAAACTGGGTGTCGTTGGGCTCCTTCGACACCGCCATCAGGGCCAGGTTGTTGTGCCGCATGTAGAACCGGCCGACCACGTCGGAGCTGTTCGCGAGACCGCGGGGATGGTGCTCGTTCGCCGAGGTCAGCAGCAGCGCCGCTGAGTTGACCGCGCCGCAGGAGACGACCACCACGTCGGCCGTGAACCGGACCTCCGAGCCGTCGGCCGACCGGCCGACGACCGCGCTGACAGTGCGTCCACTCGCATCGGTCTCCAAGCGGACCACCTGCGTGTTCGTGACCATCTCGACGTTGGGATGCCGCAGAGCAGGCTCCACGCAGATCACTTCGGCGTCGGACTTGCCGCGCACCAGACACGGAAAGCCGTCCACCCGGTTGCAGCGGATACAGACACTGGAGTGTGTGGCCCGGCCCCCGTCCTCCTGGCTGAGATTGACACCGATCGGCAGGTGGAAGGGGCGCAGACCGCGCTTCTCGAGGTCGTCGCTCAGCTGCTGGATGCGCGGCTCGTGCTCCACGGGAGGATGGGCGTACTGGGCGCTCACCGCACCCTCGGTCGGATCCTCGCCGTGCCGTCCGTGCACGAGGTAGAGGTGCTCGGCCTGCGTGTAGTACGGCTCCAGATCCTCGTACCGGATCGGCCAGGCGGGAGAGAGACCACCGTGGTGCCGGAGCTCACCGAAGTCCTCGGGCCGCAACCGGAAGAGGGCGGCGCCGTAGAACTTGGTGTTCCCGCCGACGTAGTAGTTGACCTCGGGCGGGAACTCGCTGCCGTCCTTGTCCAGCCAGAACTCCGGTGCCCGGTACTTGCCCTTCACGAACACGGCCGTCGAGTCCCAGTTGTCCCGCTCGCGCGGCAGGTAGTCGCCGCGTTCGACGAGGAGGACGCGTTTGCCGGACGGGGCGAGCCGGTGGGCGAGGGTGCCTCCGCCGGCGCCGGTGCCGATGATGATGACGTCGTAGTGAGGGGCGTCGCCCACGACGACCACCGTCCTTGCGCTCATGGCCCTGCCCTGGCGCCAGGACCTGTCACTCCGCGCTGCGGAGACCCTGCGTTCCCACCCAGACGAACGTATCCGCCCTCCTGACGAACGGCGACCGGAGGAGACCCCTTGCCTGTACGGCGTTCACAGCACCGCGATCGGGTTCACGGGCGAGCCCGTGCCTCCGGGCAGCCGTAGCGGGGCGACCACGCACAGGAAACTCCAGCGTCCGGCCTGCGCGCACAGTGGGGCCAGGTCCTCGAACTGCAGGTAGTCCATCAGTTGGATGCCCATGGCCTGCATGGCCAGGACATGGACGGGGAAGGCGACGTCCTCCACCGCGCTGGGCGCGGTGTCGTTGTTTCCGTCTCCGCCCAGGACCGCGACCTGCCGCTCGGCCAGAAACTCCAGGGCGGTCGCGTGGAGGCCGGCCCGAGCCGTCGCCGCGTTCCACGGTCCGAGTTCCGTACGGCGGAGGCGATGGCCCACCCGGACGAACAGCAGGTCCCCCGGTCCGACACGGACCCCTTGCGCGGCCTCGGCGGCCGTCAGATCGTCCGATGTCACATGGTCGCCCGGCTCCAGCCACGGCACGCCACGCAGCCGGGGGATGTCCAGCAGTACGCCCCGACCGACGATGCCGTCCGCGACCAGCTCCACGGAGAGCGCACGGGCCCCCTGGGCGCTCATGCTGCTCGCGGCCACCCCGCCGTACAGCTCACCGTCGAGCACCACGTGGCAGAGCGCGTCGAGATGGCTGTCCGCGTCCCCGTGCACGTTCATGGCAAAGCGATCGGTGGCGAAGTGCAGTCCGTCCGCGCCCAGGTCGTCCGGAGCAGGCCCGGTCATCCGGTGCACCGCGGGCTCGGGGTTGTCGGGGCCCCGCACGGTCTCGATCGGAGCGGCCAGCGACACCGTACGTCCGAGGCGGACCTCCGCGACGGCGGCCACGACCCGCTCGGGTGTCACATGGCAGAGCGCGCCACGTCGACCGTCCACCGTCGACCGCGCAGACTCGCGCCGCAGGCGCTCGTAGAGCGCCCGGAAGTCGTGCGCGCTCATACGGGGATCGGGCGCGGGCGGGGTCACGGCGGTCCCCATGGGCTGAGGCCCCACCGGAGCACATGCGTGGCGCCCGGCTCGAGCACCGTGAGATCGGTGCCGCTCCGAAAGGCGTCCGGCGGACAGGACATGGCCTCCACGGCGACACCGCGACGCCGCCGTTCGGGTTCGGCCAGGGTGTCGCCCGTGTAGACCTGTACGTACCGGGTGCCTTCGCCAAGCCACAGATCGACACCCCGCAGCCCGGAAGGGTGTGCCAGCCGCACGACGGCCCGGCCGTCGGGGCCGCGGTCGAGTCCGGTGAAGGCCGTGTCCAGCCGCAGATCGCCGATGGGGCGGGCGGTGCGGAAGTCGTACGTGGTGCCGTCGACCGGCTCCCGGCCTGTCGGCAGCCCCTGGTCGTCGGTTCGCAGCAGGTAACGGGCGGGAACGGTCAGGAGCGCGGCGTCGACGAGGTCGGTACCGACCGTCAGATAGGGGTGCTGTCCCACTCCGTAAGGGGCCGCCGTCGTACCGGAGTTCATGGCGAAGACGGCGGTCTCGAGCCCGTCGGGTCCCAGCCGGTACTCTGCGCAGACCTCGAGGAGGAAGGGATATCCGGGCTGCGGGCAGAGCGTCGTGCCGATTCGCACCGCCTCGTCGGTGCGGGCGAGCAGCTTCCACAGGGTCCAGCGAAGCAGGCCATGGATCGCGTTGTTCTTCTCCGGTTCCGTCAGAGGGAGTTGCTGATCCTCGCCGCCGAAACGGTAGCGTCCGCCGCCCACGCGGTTGGGCCAGGGGGCGAGCAGTTGCCCCCGACCGCCCGTGATGGCGGATCCGGCGGAGAACCCGTCGAGCAGCGGTCGGCCGTTCACGGCGTAGTCGCGCAGAGCGCCGCCCAACTGGACGACCACGGCACTCTGGCCGCCACGGGTCAATTGCCACTGCACGCCTGTGGGGCTGTGGGACACGGAAGGCTCCTCACTCACGACAGCCTGCTCCGCGACGGCCCCGGGCGGCAGACGGCCTGCGGCGGATTCCCGGGGCATCAACGACAGCACCGCTGCGACGACGGCCTCCGGAGGCTGGTCGATCTCCACCACCAACGGGTGCTCGTCAGGCTCCGGCTCCTCCAGGTCCGCGAACTGGCTCTCCAGCAGCTCCGCCGGAAAGAAGTGGCCGTGTCGGGCGGCCAGCCGGGAGTGAATCAGCGCGCGCGATCCGCGCAGGTACACCAGACGGACTCCGGGGCGCCCCGCCAGCAGCCTGTCCCGGTAGTCACGCTTGAGCGCGGAGCAGGTCACGACGGCCGGACGACGGCCCGCGATCTCACGGTCCATCCACTCCCCGATGGCGTCGAGCCAGGGCCGCCGGTCGCTGTCCGTGAGAGCGTGACCGGCGGCCATCTTGGCGCGGTTCGCCTCGGAATGGAATTCGTCCGCGTCCCGGTACGGCCAGCCGAGCCGCTCTGCGAGGAGACGCCCCACTGTCGTTTTGCCCGACCCGGCGACGCCGACGACGAGTACCAGGTCCGGCAGTCGCCCGGTGGCTGTCTCGCGTGCCGCGGCCGCGGCGGTCCCGGACGTCAGGCCCTCAGCGGCCGGGGGGCGACGCACAGCGCCCGGATGACCAGGACCCAGCCCCGGCGGCGGACATCAGCCGGCCGCTGACGTGCGCTGCCTCTCTCCAGCCGGGTTCGCTCACGTGTGTTGTCATGACAGGTGGTTCCTCCCTGCCCTTGGGCCCGCCCGCCGGCGCGTTTCGACACGGCGAGTCGAATACCTCAAATCTGACCCCGCGCGGCCCCCTGCGCACGTCGACGGTGTCACCGGCCCGCTGGTGGTACAGCTCAGAACCAGTACCAACGGCCCGAAGTGGTTTCACTTCGAACTGCCGGTCGATGGTACGTGTGGCACGCTGGACATACGGGCAGGAGGATCCTTCATCGCCACGCAGGGTGCAGGAACGCGGGGAGCCGTGGCCGGCGATGAAGCCGCCGCACCTTCACCTCATCCTCGCGTCGCCGTCGCACCAGCGCGTCGGCGACCACATCGTGGAGCGCCTGCAATGAGCGAGAACAAGCCGACCGGCCACGACGTGCGGCACCGCACCCCGAAGGAGCGGGTCGCGCTCGGCAAGGCCGCCCGTTCTGCCGCACCCCGTTCCGCGCACGCGGAGTTCACGCCGTCGCCGAAACGCCAGGATCCGGTGGAGGTCATCGAGGCGCAGTCGGCGAAGCGGGTCCGGGAACTCGTACCGATCCGCTACGGGAGGATGAGCGAGTCACCGTTCCGCTTCTATCGCGGAGCCGCCGCCATCATGGCCGCGGACCTCGCCGACACGCCATGCAGTGGTATCAGGGCGCAGTTGTGCGGTGACGCGCACATGCTCAACTTCCGGCTGTTGGCCTCTCCGGAGCGCCGTCTGATGTTCGACATCAACGACTTCGACGAGACATTGCCCGGCCCGTGGGAGTGGGACGTCAAGCGTCTGTCGGCCAGCCTGGTCATCGCGGGCCGGGCGAACGGCTTCAACTCCAAGGAGCGGGCGTCAGTGGTGCAGGCAGCCGTGCGGTCCTACCGCGAGCGGATGCGGGCCTTCGCCGGGCTCGGCAACCTTGAGGTCTGGTACACGCGCTTCGAAGCCGACAAGATGCAGAAGGAGTTCGCGCCGGAGCTCAGTGACAAGGACCGCTTGCGTTGGGCGCAGACCCGGAAGAAGGCCCACGCGCACGACACACTGCAGGCCTTCGACAAACTTACCCGCGTCGTCGACGGAAAGCGCTTGATCACTCCGGACCCGCCACTCCTGGTACGGCTGGAGGACCTGCGCCCGCAAGGCGAACCGGGCGCGCTGGAGAAGGAGATCGGCCGGCTCATCAAGCGTTACGGCCGGTCCCTGCAGTCCGACCGCCGGTTCCTCCTGGAGAGTTACGCCGTCGCCGACATCGCGCGCAAGGTCGTCGGGGTCGGCAGCGTGGGAACCCGCTGCTGGATCGTTCTCCTGCTCGGCAAGGACGACGAGGACCCACTGTTCCTGCAGGCCAAGGAGGCCGACGAGTCGGTGCTGGCGCCCTACGCCGGCGCCTCCGCGTTCCGCACCCAGGGCGAGCGAGTCGTCGCCGGCCAGCGGCTGATGCAGGCGACCAGCGACATCTTCCTCGGCTGGGAACGTGCCCAGGGCATCGACGGCCGGCGCCGGGACTTCTACGTACGCCAACTGCGGGACTGGAAGGGCATCGCCGTGGCCGAAAACATGAACCCGACACGGATGGCCCTGTTCGGTCAGCTGTGCGGCGCCACGCTGGCCCGCGCCCACGCCCGGTCCGGCGACCGAATCGCGATCGCCGCCTACCTGGGCAGCGGCGACGCCTTCGAGCGCGCGCTGGCGACGTTCGCCGAGCTGTACGCGGACCAGAACGAGAAGGACCACCAAGCCCTGGTCGATGCCATCAAGGCGGGACGGGTACCCGCAGAGGCGGCCTGAAGGGGACCGCCTCCCCCGGACGAAGGACGCGACCGCTGCCGGCATCACCGGGGTCGTCGTGTTCCGTCCGGAATCCCACGATTCACGGCTGACAAGCCTTTGCCATGGCGAGGACTTGCCGTCGTCAGGCCTTCACGACGGCGTTCACGGGTCGATAGACCCATGGCATGTACTCCCCCTCTCATGCTTCCGCCTTCTGGCGCAGGCGCTGGCGGCTGATCGCGGCAGCCACCGCGGTGCCCCTGCTGGCGTCGGGCCTCGCAGTTCTGCAGGCACCCGCACAAGCCGCTCCGAGCGAGCCCACCGTTCCCGCCAAGCCCTCGGCGACACACAAGGTCACCCTGGTCACCGGCGACGTCGTCACGGTCACCACGACGTCCGACGGCAAGCAGATCGCCGACGTCGACCGGCCGGACAGCGCCGTCGGCGGCGTGAAGTTCCAGGAGATCAAAGGTGACTTGTTCGTCATCCCGGACGAGGCTGCGCCGCTGCTGGGCACGGACAAGCTGGACCGACGGCTGTTCAACGTCACCGACCTGATCGAGATGGGCTACGACGACGCGAAGTCGGCCGCAGTACCGCTGATCGCGACGTACACCCAGCCGAAGTCCCGCGCTGCCGTCGACCCGGTGGCCCCCCGGGGCAGCAAGCTGACCCGTAAGTTCAAGGGCGTCCGCGGTGCCGCGCTCAGCACCGAGAAGCGGCAGGCCCGCACCTTCTGGACCTCCGTCGCGCCGCAGGGCAGTGCCACGTTGGGCGCGGGTGTCGAAAAGCTGTGGCTCGACGGTCGCGTGAAGGCCAGTCTGAAGGAGAGCGTGCCGCTGATCGGTGCGCCCGGGGCCTGGGCGGCCGGGTACACCGGCAAGGGCGTCAAGGTCGCGGTGCTCGACACCGGCATCTACGTCAACCACCCCGACTTCGCCGGCCTGATCGACGGCACGGCGAGCTTCGTGCCCGGTGAGGCCATCACCGACGTCAACGGGCACGGCACGCATGTGGCCGGCACGATCGTCGGTTCGGGCGCCGCCTCCGGGGGCGACAACAAGGGCGTCGCCCCCGGTGCCGACCTGTTCGTCGGCAAGGTGCTCGGCGGCGCCGAGGGCTACGGTCAGGACTCCTGGGTCATGGCCGGCATGCAGTGGGCCGCCGAATCCGGTGCGGACGTCGTCAACATGAGTCTCGGTGACTCCTACCCGACGGACGGCAGCGACCCGATGTCGCAGACGGTCGACGCGTTGTCCGCGCAGTACGGCACTCTCTTCGTCATAGCCGCCGGCAACTCGGGCCCGGAGAGCATCTCCGCCCCGGGCGCTGCCGCCTCGGCGCTGACCGTGGCCGCCACGGACAAGCAGGACCGGCTCGCGTCCTTCTCAAGCACCGGCCCACTGGCCTACTCCGGTGGCATGAAGCCGGACATCGCGGCGCCCGGCGTGGACATCACCGCGGCCCGGTCGCAGGAGATGACCGGCGGAGGTGAGGGCCTCTACCGCACCATCAGCGGCACCTCGATGGCCACCCCGCACGTGGCCGGCGCGGCGACGATCCTGGCCCAGCAGCACCCCGACTGGTCCGGCGCGCAGCTCAAGGAACACCTGATGAGCACCGCGAAGGGCCTGGACGGCGGGTACTCGCCGTACGAGGTCGGCACCGGCCGGCTCGACGTTGCCGCCGCCGTGCGCACCACGGTCCGCGGCACCGGATCGCTCTTCTTCGGCAACTACACCTGGCCGCACGAGCCGAGCGACGGCGCCGTCACCAAGGACCTGACCTTCACCAACTCCGGTTCCGCCGACGTCACGCTCAACCTGGCGCTGAGCGACGAGGGCGGCCCGTTCACACTGGGAGCCACTACGGTCACCGTCCCGGCGGGCGGCACCGCCGCCGTCCCGGTGACCGGTGACCCGCGAGCCGTCTCGGCCGGCCGGCACGCCGGCTACGTGACAGCCACCGACGCCGCCACCGGGCAGCCGGTGACCCGCACATCCGTGGCGCTGCTCAAGGAGGAGGAGCGGTACGACCTGAACATCAAGCTGGTCGACCGGAACGGCAAGCCCGCCACCGGCTCGGTCACGATCAACCTGGCCGGCGACTTCTGGCCGTGGCAGGTCTACGTCCACGGCTCGACCACCCTGCGCATGGCACCCGGCCACTACACCGTCGCGGCGTACCTCGACGTGGCCGGCGAGAAGGCGGACCGCTCGGGTCTGGCCGTGCTGGTCGACCCGGAGACCGTGCTCAAGGACGGCTCCGCGGACGTGGTGCTCGACGCGAGCAAGGCACGCCTGCTGCAGACCGAGGCGCCACAGCGCACCGAGGACCGCCAGCGCAAGGTCGATTTCAACGTCCACTACAAGGGCCTCGACCCGTTCATGGACTACCGCAGCGCGTACGTGCTGCCGCCGACGTACGACGACGTCTACGTCGCGCCGACGGAGCCGATGAAGCAAGGCGAGTTCATGCTGACCACCCGCTGGCGCAAGGGCGAGCCGCAGCTCAGCCTGAGCACACCGGGCGGCCGGCTCCGGTTCGATGCGCTGGTGCAGGCAGGTAGTGCCCTGGACACCGTCACGGACACGCTGGACGCCGTCCACGCGGGCAACGGCGCGGCGGCCGCATACGAGAAGGTCAAGGCCAAGGGCAAGGTCGTCGTCATCGAGCGCAGCGACGAGGTCTCGCCCCAAGAGCGCACCGAGGCTGCGGTCGCGGCCGGTGCGAAGGCGCTGATCGTGGTCAACGACGGTGTCGGTCCCCTGATGGAGTACGTCGGAGAGTCGGCCATCCCGGTCGCCACCGTGCACCGCGACGCGGGCGAGGCCCTCATCTCGATGGCCAAGGCCGGCATCTTCAAGCTGACCGTGAAGCAGACCGAGTACACACCGTTCGTCTACGACCTCACCCGGGAGTACCCCGGCCAGGTTCCGGACCGGGCCCTGGTCTACAAGCCGACCAAGGGTGACCTCGCCCGGATCGATGCCCGCTACTACTCGGCCACGGGCGGCCGGGCGGCGGAGGGATACCGGTCCGACTTCACCCTCAGCCCGTCGTTCAACTTCCCCGAGGGCGAGTGGCACCCGGGCACCCGCACCGAATGGGTGAGTCCGGGCCAGGTCTGGAGGGAGTTCCACGCGCAGGGCGTCGACACCACCCTGCCGTGGGTGATGGTGTCGGGCGACAACACGTACGCCAAGGGCAGCACCTCCCGGCTGGACTGGTTCGCTCCGGCGACCCGACCCGGCCAGAGCGAGTCCTTCGGCGTGTACAACTCCCGTTGGCAGAACTACATGACCTGGAACGTGCAGGCCTGGGCCTCCGCCAGCGACAACATGCGGCTGGGCGGCTTCCTGGGGTGGGGTGAGACGCCGACCCACCTCCAGGTCTTCCAGGGCGACACGCTGATCCACGACAACCCGTCCAGCACGGACATGCAGTGGGTGGAGGTGCCGGCGGGCAACCTGCCCTACCGCGCCGTCCTCGACGCGGAGCGGCCCGGCGACCTCTTCCGGCTGTCGACGCGCACCCACACCGAGTGGACGTTCATGTCCGACACCATCGACTCGGACTTCTTCGAGCCGTTCCCGGTGTTGAATCTGGACTACAAGCTGGAGTCGGACCTGCACGGCGACGTCAGGGCCAACGCGACCCAGGAGATCGCGCTCAAGCCGGTGTCGATGGGGCGCGGCACCGTGCCGGGCACCGTCACCACGGTGAAGCTGGACGTCTCGTACGACGACGGCGCCACCTGGCAGAAGGTGACCGTGACCAAGGGCGCCGACGGCTACTGGACGGGTTCGTTCAGGACGGCCAAGAAGCCCGGCGGCTTCATCTCGGTCCGCGCGAGCGCCGAGACGGACAGCGGCTTCAGCGTCAAGAACGAGATCATCCGGGCGTACGGCCTGCGATGAACCACACTGTCGGGCCCCGGGGAGGTGACTCCCCGGGGCCCTTCCCCTCGCACCCGCTCCCATCAGGGACTATTCACGGTCTGCCGCCATGGCGCATACTCTCCCCGCTGCGGCAAGCGGAGGAGAGTCGGTCGCCGATGTTGGATGTTCTGGGCCTCGAACCCGATGACGAGCGTGTCTACCGGGCGTTGCTCGGACGGCCGAACTCCACCGCGATCCTGCTTTCCGACGAGCTCGTCCTCTCGCATACCCACGTCGACAAGGCCCTGTCCCGTCTGGTCGGGTGGGGACTGGTGACGAGGTCGGCGGACGACCGGTTCACCGCCGCGCCGCCGGCCATGGCGCTCGGCGCTCTCATCAGCCAGCGCCGGGACGGGCTGCGTATGGCCGAGCACGCCCTGGTGACCTTCGCCGAGGAACACCGAGCGGCGATGACCGGGAGCAGCATCAATGATCTGATCGAGGTCGTCACGGGCGTCGACGCCATCCGCCATCGCTTCCTCCAGGTGCAGCAGGCGGCTCGTACGCAGGTCCGGTCGTTCATCACCGCGCCGTTCGTCGCGCTGCCGCCCGACGAGAACACGGCCGAACCCGTGGCCATCGGCCGCGGCGTGCAGTTCCGGGCGGTACTGGACCAGGCCGTGCTGGCAGAGCCGGGCATCATCGACGACGCGATCGATTCGCTGCGCAAGGGCGTACAACTCCGTGTCGCCGACCAGCTGCCGATGAAACTCGTGCTGGCCGACGCCGACCTCGGCCTTGTCCCGCTCGCGGTCACACCGGACGGGGAGCCCGGCGCCGTGCTGCTGCACCGCAGCGGCCTGCTGGACGCGCTGGACGCTCTGTTCGAGACGGTATGGCGCTCCGCCCACCCGCTCGCGCTGTCGGCCACGGCCGGAGAATCCGACACCACCGTCGAGGTCGGTCCGCAAGGCCCGACCGAGCTCGACCGCAGGATCCTCGCGCTGCTCCTGGCCGGGCTGACGGACTCGGCGGCCGCGACACAACTCGGTCTGTCACCGCGCACGCTGCACCGGCGCCTGCGTCATCTCATGGACATGGCCGGAGTCCGGACCCGGATGCAGCTCGGCGCCTGCGCGGTGCGAAACGGCTGGGCGGAGCCCGTTCGGACGTGACCGGCAAGTGTCTCCGGGCCCTCAGACGTGTTGGGCGCGGTGGAGGAGGGCGTGCAGCCCATGCCGGCGCAGGGCCGCGCGGGCGGCGTTCGCGCCCGGCGCGCCGTGGACACCGCCGCCCGGGTGGGCGGCCGCAGACGCCAGGTAGAGGCCCTTGACGGGGGTCTCGGGGCGGCCTGTGCCGGGTGTCGGGCGGAAGATCGCCTGCTGGTGCAGGGCGGTGGTTCCGTTGTTGATGGCGCCGTTGTGCAGATTCTCGTTCAGGGCCTGGAGGGTGGTCGGGGCCAGGATGCGGCGTGCGCGGATCAGCGTCCGGAAGCCGGGCGCGTAGCGTTCCACCTGAGCTTCGATGCGATCGGCCATGACTTCCTGCTCGCCGTCGTCCCACCGGCCGGTGATGCCGTCGGGGCCCGCGTCGGCGGTGATGTGCTGGGGGAGGTGGGTGTAGGCCCACGCCGATTCCGTACCGGCGGGTGAGCGACGGGCGTCGGCGGTCGTCATCTGGCCGACGAGGGCGAACGGCTCGTCGGGGACGTGCCCCGTTGCCAGTTGCGCGGCGAACCGGGTCAGGCCGTCCACGCCGTCGGCCACGTGGACCGTACCCGCGCCGACCGCTCCCCGCGCCGTCCACGGCGCCGGGCCGCTCAGCGCCCAGTCGACCTTGAAGGTCGCGAAATCCCAGTGGAAGCGCTCCAGATCCCGTACGAGCCGGGGCGGGAGGTGTTCTTCGCCGACGAGGTCGCGGTACAGGGACGGAGCCGAGGTGTCGGCCAGTACGGCTCTGCGCGCGTCGACCGTTTCCCCGTCCGCGGTCCTGACCCCGACCGCCGTGCCACCGCGCACAAGGACGGAGGTGACGCGCTCCGCGCAGCGCAGGACACCGCCGTGACGCCGGAGCCGGCTCACGAGCGCCTCGGTCAGGGCGCCGGCGCCCCCGACGGGGACCGGGAAGCCGTGGCTCTGACCGAGCATCGACATCAGCCACCCGAAGCCGCCGCTGCCCGCTGCCTCCGGGGTGAGGTCGGCGTGCAGGGCGTTCCCGGTCAGCAGGAGCCTCCCGCCTTCCCCCGCGAACTCCTCCTCGCCCAGGCGCCGCACGGGCAGGGCCAGCTTCCGCGCCAGGCGGAGCCCGCCCGCGGCCCGGAGTCGCGCGGCCAGACGGAGCCCGGCGCGGACCGGCGGGAAGGGAGTGAACAGGGCGTTCACGAGGTCCGGCCCGATCCTGCCCCACGTCCGGTACATGCTCTCCCAGGCGTCGGCGTCTGCGGTCGCGAACTCCGCCAGTCCGGCCGAGGTGTCCTGCACCCGGCGTTCGAGGACCGCGCACCGGCCGTCCAGCAGGGGGTGCGCCAGCACGCGCGGAGCGTGGCTCCAGCGCAGGCCCTCGGCGGCCAGATCGAGGCGGGCGAGGACCGGGGAGGCCGCCGCGAGCGGGTAGAAGGCGCTGAAGACGTCCGAGACGTAGTCCGGGTGGACCCCGCGGTCGCTGCGCACGGCCCCTCCGGGCTCCTCCTGCGCCTCCAGGACCTCCACCGTCCACCCCGCGTCGACCAGCAGATTCGCCGCCACCAGGCCGTTCGGGCCCGCGCCGATCACCACCGCGTCAGGCATTCCTGCTCCCGGAGCGGTCCTGCTCCACGACCTTGGCCAGGCGGGCCAGCATGCCACGGTGCCGGAGCTGGACGGCTGTTTCGCTGACGGAGTTGTGCAGAGTCCCGCCCAGACCCCGCAGCGGGTGCTCGTCGCAGACGACCAGGGTCTCCTCGCCCCACGGCCTGAGCTGGAGGAAGATCCTCGCCGTGCCGAGGGCCTTGAACGCCGCCTCCAGTTCCAGCTCCCGGCCGGAAACGGTGTGCCGGACCGTGGTGGTTCCGTCGGTCGACCAGGGGCCGAGACGGACGGTGTAGCGAAGCCGGGAGCCTACCTTCGGCCAGGATTGGTCGAGCGGCGTGGAGTCGGACGTGCCCACCACCCACTCGCCGTAGCGGGTCGGATCGGCGAGAACGGCCCACACGGCATGCGGGGGACGGTGGATCAGCTGATGACGGACAGCCATGAGGATGCTCCTTCTACCGGGACGGTCCGGACGCGGCGAACCCGCTCGGCAGGGCCCTGGGCGGGCGAACCGGACGGTCCCGCGGCTCCTGGGGCAACGGCGACCTCCCTCGACGGACGGCGTCACGGTCATGCTGCGCGTGCCCCGATCGCGCCGCATCTCACGCGTTTCGAGCACGCACTTCCCGCCGGGGTCCGCCGGCCTCGGCGCGCGCCGACGACAACCCCGGGCATCGGCCCGCTGCCGGTCTCCCCGCCAGCGGCCGAGCGCCCGGCGGGCGCATCCTGGAGCAAAGGGGGACCGGACGACGGTCCTGGGCGGAGGCCCGGCCGACGGACGGTATTCGGACGGACGGAGGAAGCCGTGAGGATTCGTACGCGCACCCGGCCTCTGCAGGGCCGCACAGTGGTGGTGACGGGAGCGGCGCGGGGGCTGGGCGCGGCTCTGTCCCGCGCGCTGGACGACCGGGGTGCGCGGATCGCCCTGCTGGGCCTGGAGGGGCCGCGTCTGGCGGAGGTGGCCGCCTCCTTGCGTCACGAGGCGCTGTGCTGGGAGACCGACGTGACCGACGACGCGGCCATGGCTGACACCGCCCGGCAGGTCCGTGCTCGCCTCGGGCCCGTGTCCGCGGTGGTGGCCAACGCAGGGGTCGCCGAAGGGGGCCCGTTCGCCGACTCCGATCCGGACGTCTGGCGCCGCGTCATCGAGGTCAATCTCATCGGCAGCGCGGTGACGGCACGCTCCTTCCTGCCCGACCTCTTCGCCACCCACGGCTACTACCTCCAGGTCACGTCCTTGGCTGCGATGGGGACATCACCCCTGATGAGCGCCTACTGCGCGTCCAAGGCCGGCGCCGAGTCCTTCACCCACGCCCTGCGCGCCGAGGTCGCGCACCAGGGGGTCGCGGTCGGCATCGCCTACCTC
Organism: Streptomyces sp. NPDC046712; assembly: GCF_040645695.1. Classification (NCBI taxonomy): domain Bacteria; kingdom Bacillati; phylum Actinomycetota; class Actinomycetes; order Kitasatosporales; family Streptomycetaceae; genus Streptomyces; species Streptomyces sp. NPDC046712. The sequence continues at coordinate 81,726 of NZ_JBEYYW010000014.1, forward strand.
AACTGGATCGACACCGACATGGTCCGGGACGCCGACCGGCACGCCGTCCTGCGTGAACTGCGCGCCCACATGCCGCGGCCCGCACGCAAGGTCTATCCGGCGGACCTGGTCGCGGAGCGTCTGGCCACCGCCGTGGGACGGCGCAGCGCATCGGTGTACGTGCCCGCCTGGCTCCGTGCCGTCCAGCCGGTGCGCGCTCTCCTGCCACCCCTCGTCACACACGTCGCCCGCACGGAGCTGCCTCGCCTGGAACGCACGGAACCGTTCGAGGCGACCGGCCTGCTGGGCGCCGGAGGCCGGGCCGACGACCGAGCCCGGCGCGCCTCCTGAAGGCTGGCCCACCGCCTGGGCGCCTGGTCATGGCTGCTCTTCACTGGTGGGCCGGGGCACGTGGACGGCCAGGACGGCGGTGTCGTCGTCCACGCCGCTGCCGAAGGTGTCGAGCAGGTCGCGGACAGCGTCGATGGTGGCCGACGCGGTGGTGGGGGCGAGGGCACGGCCGAAGGCGAGGAGGGCGTCGTCGCCGTAGCGGCCGTCGGTGCCGGCGTCGGTGTGCGCCTCGGTCAGGCCGTCGGTGTGCAGGAGCAGGGTGTCGCCGGGCGCCAGGTGGACGGTGGTGGTGACGATGTCGGCGTCCGGCAGGACGCCGATGAGTTGCCCGCCGGGCGTGGGCAGGTAGTCCGCGGTGCCGTCCGCGCGCATCAGCAGGGCTGGTGGGTGGCCGCCGCTGGCCAGGGTGATGCGGAAGCCGCCGCGGTCGGCGTCGGGGGTGAGCAGGCCGAAGATGACGGTGCAGAAGCGCGGGTCGGTGCCGTTGTACTCGTGGTTGAGGACCGTGTTCAGGTTGGCGAGGACGGCGGCCGGGTCGGGGTCGTAGACGGCCGCGGCGCGTAGGGTGTAGCGGGCCAGCGAGGTGACGGCCGCGGCGGCGGCGCCCTTGCCGCAGACGTCGCCCAGGAACAGGCCCCAGGTGCCGGCGGCCAGGGGGAAGAGGTCGTAGAAGTCGCCGCCGACCTCTTCGACGGAGGCGATGTGGTAGTACGCGGCAACGTCCAGGCCGGGCACGTTCGCCAGCGCCGGGGGCAGCAGGGTCTTCTGCAGGGTGGTGTTCAGGAGCTTCAGGCGGTCGCGTTCCCGGTCGGCTTCCTGGCGGGCGCGCAGCAGCTCGGTCTCGTAGGCGCGGCGGTCGCGCGCGTCGAAGATGGTGGTGCGGATCAGCAGTGGCTGACCGTCGCTGCCCGTCTTGACCGTCGAGGTGACCATCACGGGCAGGCGGGACCCGTCGGCGGCCTTCAGCTCCAGGGCGATGCCACTGATCTCGCCCTGCATCCGCAAGAGCGGTGCGAAGTGGGTCTCGTGGTAGAGCCGCCCGCCGACGGTCAGCAGATCGGAGAAGCGCTTGCGCCCCACCAGGTCGCCGCGCTCGTAACCGAGCCAGTCCAGCAGCGTCCGGTTGACCTTGGCGATCTGCCCGTCCGGCAGTGTGGTCAGGTATCCGCAGGGCGCGTGCTCATAGAGGTCTTCGGCGCTGTCCTCCGGCAGGGCGGAGAACCGAGCCTCCTCATCCGTCGGACTCCGGTCCTCGCCCAGGTCTCCGCTCTCTGCCGCGTCGCCTGTCTTGCCCATCTATCCGACGGTTTCCATGAACGCGGCGATCGCCGCGGCGGTCTCCTCCGGGGCGGAGAGCTGGGGGCAGTGGCCCGTCGCGTTCAGCGTGACGAGCCGGCTTCCCGGAATCCGTGCGTGGACGAACGCGCCCACCTCCGGGGGAGCGATCGCGTCGCTCGAACACTGAGCGACCAGGGTGGGCACACCCACCGATGCGAGATCGGCGCGGTTGTCGGACAGGAACGTCACCCGGGCGAACACCCGGGCGATGTCCGGGTCGGTGCGGCAGAAGCTGTTGGTCAGCTCCTCACCCAACTCCGGCCGCTCCGGGTTACCCATGATCACCGGGGCCATCGCGCCCGACCAGCCCAGATAGTTCGCGTCCAGCGACTCCAGGAGCTCGTCGATGTCCTCGGCGCTGAACCCGCCCCGGTATCCGGTGTCCGGGTCGTCGATGAAACAGGGCGAGGGCGCGAGCAGTATCAGGCCGGCGAACGCCGCGGGCTCCCGGGCGGCGGCCAGCACGCCCATCATCCCGCTCACCGAATGCCCCACAAAAGTGACCGGGCCCAGCGCGATTTCCCGGCACAGCTCCAGCACGTCGTCGACGTACCCGTCCATTGACGAATACCGCTCCCGGCTCCACGCCGACAGCGCCGAGTTCCCCGAGCCCACATGATCGAAGAGGACCACGGTGAAGTCGCGCTCCAACGCGGGCACCACCAGACGCCACATGTTCTGATCGCACCCGAAGCCATGCGCCAGCATTACCACCGGCCCACCGGTACGCCCGGTCACCGTCACATGGTTCCTGCTCCGCACGTCCATGCGGCCCATCCTCGCACCGGTTCCCGACCACCCGCACCGTCGAGCCCTTCACGAATGTGCCGCGGGCGAAGCGCAGGAGGGAGGGGGCAACGTCCCGGAGCGGCCGGTGGACGTCTGCCGGCACCGCCCGAAGGTGTTCCTGCGCGGCAGCGCACGGAAGCCCGGGGGAATGGCTGCCCGCGGACGCCGAGCCGAGATCCGCCGCGATCACCCTCGCCTACCCGGACGTCCCCCGCCTGACGGCGCGACAGATCCGCGAGGACCGGCACGAATCACTGCTGCGCGGCACCACCAGGTGCCCGGCTCATGGCGGCGCGGACTCAGGGCTGCGGAGGGTGTGTGGTCAGCCAGTGCCGGGCGATCTGTTCCCGCGTCGCGATCCACGCTCCGCCGCGTTGCGTAACGTGCCGCAAGAAGCCGTCAAGCGCGCGAATGCGGCCGGGTCGGCCGATGATGCGGCAGTGAAGGCCGACACTCATCATGCGGGGGCGTTCGGCGCCCTCCGCGTGCAGAACGTCGAAGGTGTCGACGAGGTACGTGAGCATGTCGTCCGCGGTCGTGAACCCATGGACGATCAAGAACTTGAAGTCGTTCGCGTCGAGGCTGTACGGCACCACGAGGTGCGGCCGGCCGGCTGCCTCCACGTAGAAGGGCAGATCGTCCGAGTAGTCGTCGGAGTCGTAGAGGAAACCGCCTTCCTCGACGACGAGGCGCCGTGTCGCGGAACTTGTCCGGCCGGTGTACCAGCCGACGGGCCTGCGTCCGACGAGTCGCTCGATCGTGGCGGTCGTGCGCGCGATATCGGAGCGCTCGACGTCCTCGGGCACGGTGCGGTAGTCGATCCAGCGCCAGCCGTGCCCTGCCACCTCCCAGCCGGCGACGCCCATCGCCCGCGCGGCATCCGGGTTGCGCTCCAGGGCCTGTCCGACGGCGTGGACGGTGAGTGGCACACGGTAGGCACCGAGCGTGCGATGAATGCGCCAGAACCCGGAGCGAGCGCCGTAGGCGAACATCGCCTCGACGTTCAGATCACGTTCGCCGACCACCGGCGGCGCGCCGACGACCTCGTGCAGGAACCCCTCCGAGGCGCGGTCGCCGTCAAGGACGTTACGCTCGCCGCCCTCCTCGTAGTTGAGAACAAGACTGACGGCGACTCGAGCGCCACCGGGCCAGGCGGCATGCGGCGGCTCGGCGCCGTAGCCGACGAGGTCGCGCTGGTGCTCGGACACGGGCGGCACCCTACCGGTGATCGACGACCGTCCGGGCGACGCGCTGCGACGCCACTCTGGGGACCCACGCGTCTGTCGCAGCACGGGCGGCCATGGGCAGCCAGGCTCCGGTGCGCTGTCCATGGCGTGCCGGCAGGACCTTGCTTGGTCGGGCGCAACGCCGTTTGCCGACCGGACGAGCCACCGGCACTCACGGACCGTCCGATTTCAACCCTTACACCCTTATGATGCCCGTACCACCCCATTGTCCTGAAGGAGGATCTCGTGGCATCTCGTCTCAACCCGTACATCAGCTTCGCCGGCGACGCGCGGCAGGCCATGGAGTTCTACAAGAGTGTCCTTGGCGGCGATCTCAGGCTCAGCGGTTACGGCGAGTTCGGCTCCGAGGTGCCGCCTGGATACGACGACAAGATCATGCACGCCATGCTCGAGACCTCCGGCGGAATGACGCTCATGGGCGCCGACGTGCCGCCGGGCATGGAGCACAAGGCCGGGACCAACTTCGCGGTGAGCCTGAGCGGCGACGACGCGGACGAGCTCAGAGGCTACTGGGAGAAGCTGTCCGCCGAAGGCATCGTCTCCGTACCCCTGGAGAAGCAGATGTGGGGCGACGTGTTCGGAATGTGCACGGACAAGTTCGGCATCACGTGGATGGTCAACATCAGCGAGCAGGCCTGACCGAGCCCGGCCCGGAGAGAACGGAGGACACGGCCGCCCCAGTCACCTGTGAGGCGGCCGATCCGGTGGTGCGCCACCTGCTGCGCGAGCCGGACGATCCCGCGCTGCCATCCCCGCCGTGTCCCGGCGCCTGCGCCGCCGCTCCAGTCCGAGATCCTTTGCCAGAGGGGGCACCTGACGTCACTCCCGTCCGCCTCAGGTGACGTGGTCGCTCTCCCTGGAAGAGGCCGAGACTCTTCGTTGAATAAGAGATGAGCAATTTCTTCGAGTGCTGGTGGTACACGACCAGAACCCGGTTGACCAGCGAAAACCGTGCCGATGCTGGCCGTCGGACGAGCGCTGGCCCGTCAATGGCCCGGATCTTGGTGTCCCGGATCTTGGTGTCCCGTCAACCGTGCCGGTATTTCTTCTGAGGGAGGTGCGGACCGGGCTGGGCGGTGCCGTGGCTGCGACCACTGCCCAGCCCGGAGTTTCAGGCCACCTCTGAGGCAGCGTGCTCGTGCTCGCACGCGTCGTCGATCCCGTAGGTCTCCCACGCCGGGAAGTCGTCCTCAGTGGGTGCAGGTTCGCCCGGGCTCAGCAGGCAGGCTTCGAGGGCTGCCCGGAGTGCGTCGGGGCGCAGTGCGGTGCCGATGAAGACGAGCTCCTGGCCCTGGGCGGTGTCCGGGCCGAGGGCGCCCGAGGGTTCGAAGCGGGCCACCGCGCCGGCTTGCGACCACAGCCCGGTGACCCGAGGGCGGCTTGCGAGCCGGAAGAAGCCCTTGGAGCGCAGGATCTGGCCGAAAGTGCCGCTGTCGAGGCCCTTGGTGACGAAGGCCCACAGGCGGCCGGGGTGGAAGAGGTGATCGGAACGGAAGACGAGGGAGGAAATGCCGTACTCCTCGGTCTCCGGAACGTGGTCGCCGTTGAGCTCCTTGACCCAGCCGGGGGCCTGCTGGGCGCGTTCGACGTCGAACAGGCCGGTGCCCAGGACCTGCTGGAGCGCCACGTGTCCGCGCACTGCGGGCACGATCCGGGCCTCGGGGTTGAGACGGGTGAGCGCGGCGCGCAGCCGTGCTGCCTGGTTCGGTCCGACCAGGTCGAGCTTGTTGAGGACGATGACGTCCGCGAATTCGATCTGGTCCATGAGGAGGTCGCTGACGGTGCGTTCGTCGTCCTCGTACTGGTCGAGACCGCGTGCGGCGAGTTCGTCGCCGCCCGCGAGTTCCGGCAGGAAGTTCGCCGCGTCGACGACGGTGACCATGGTGTCGAGGCGGGCGAGATCGCCGAGGGTCGCGCCGTCGTCGCGGGGGAAGGAGAACGTCGCGGCGACCGGCATGGGCTCGGAGATGCCGCTGGACTCGATGAGCAGGTAGTCGAAGCGTCCCTCGCGGGCGAGGCGGTCGACCTCTTCGAGCAGGTCGTCGCGCAGGGTGCAGCAGATGCAGCCGTTGGTCATCTCGACCAGGCGTTCCTCAGTGCGCGACAACGCGGCCTCGCCGCCTCGGACGAGCGCGGCGTCGATGTTGACCTCGCTCATGTCGTTGACGATGACCGCGACCCGCAGGCCCTCGCGGTTGCCGAGGATGTGGTTGAGCAGGGTGGTCTTTCCTGCGCCGAGGAACCCGGACAGGACGGTCACGGGCAGTCGGTCGTACGCCGTCATCAGGTGCTCAGCCCTCGGGGTGGAGCAGGCCGCGCTCGTACGCCTTCACCAGGCGCTGCGGCACCTGGTACACCGAGCCGTCGACCCTGACCGGGACGAGCTGCGGGGTGGTGGCCTTCCACTGGGCCCTGCGGTGGCGGGTGTTGCTGCGGGACATCTTCCGCTTGGGGACGGCCATGGAGATCTCCTGGGTGAGTCGGGAGGCGTCGCTGGCCACAGTATATGGAAATGGATTCCATTACCAACTATGGCCACAGTGCTCGGAGAGCGTCAGGTCGTTTCTCGATCGGGCCGTCCTCTCCCTCCACGTGACCTGCTTGAGCTGAGGTTGGAAAAGGCTCGGTGTCCGGGTGGAGGGGCTGAGGCCACAGAGAGACAATTCAAGTGATTACCGTTTCGGGATTCCGTGCGGCAGGGAGGGCGGTATGAAAGCGATCTCGGCACGGGGTCCGACTGCGGTCATCGGATGCGCGATGGTTCTGGCTCTCAGCGGGGGAGGCTCGGCCTGCGCTGCCCCTGACTCCCGCTCCCGGCTCGGGGCTGCGGAGCCGCCGATTCCCGTCGTCGCGTCGACCAACGTGTACGGGGACCTCGTGCGGCAGATCGGCGCCGACAAGGTCGATGTCGTGTCGATCATCAGCGACCCGGCGCAGGACCCCCACTCGTACGAGGCCAGTACCCGCAACCAGTTGGAGCTGGCCAAGGCGAAGGTCGTGGTCGAGAACGGCGGCGGCTACGACGACTTCGTCCGCCGCATGCTTCGTGGTGCCGACAACTCCTTGGCCCAGGTGGTGAATGCCGTGGAGGTCTCCGGGAAGGCTCCTGACGCCGCAGGGGAGTTCAACGAGCACGTCTGGTACGACTTCCCCACCATGGGCAAGCTTGCCGACCGGATCGCCGCCGCGCTGACGAAGGTCGCGCCGGAAGACGGTGCCGTCTTCCAGCAGAACGCCGCTACGTTCAAGGGCGAGCTGGCGACTCTCGAGGAGCGGACGGAACAGATCAACGCCCGCCACGCGGGCACCGCTGTGGCCGTCACCGAGCCCGTGCCGCTCTATCTGACCGAGGCGAGTGGCCTGGTGAACAAGACCCCCGTCGACTTCAGCGAAGCCATCGAGGAGGGCGAAGAGGTCTCCCCGCAGAGTCTGCGGGACACGCTGGCGCTCTTCACCCGCAAGCAGGTCGACGCGCTGGTGTACAACGAGCAGACCGCCGGCCCTCAGACGGAGAAGGTCAAGCAGGCCGCCGAGGACAACAGCATCCCCGTGGTCCCGGTGACCGAGACTCTTCCCGAGGGGGAGGACTACATCAGCTGGATGTCGTCCAACGTCGACGCGCTCAACGACGCCCTGGACCGGTGATGGACCGCACTGAGGCTGTTACGCCACTTTCCCCGGCTGTTGCGGCAGACCGTGGTGCGGGTCCGGCGGCACCGGTGATCAGCCTGCGGGCAGCCTCACTCGCCTACGGCGACCGCGTGCTGTGGCGCGACCTGGACCTGGACGTGCGGCCCGGGGAGTTCCTGGCGGTGCTGGGACCCAACGGGTCGGGCAAGACCAGCCTGCTGCGTGTGCTGCTCGGACGGCAGCCGCTCACCTCAGGGTCACTGACGGTCCTTGGCCGCCCCCCACACCGCGGCAGCAGGCACGTCGGGTACGTGCCGCAGCACAAGTCCCTGCCCGCCCACACGATGCTCCGTGCCCGGGACCTCGTCCGGCTCGGGGTGGACGGGCATCGGTGGGGGCCGTCGCTCGCCCCTGGCGGGATCCGCCGCCGGGTGGACGAGATCCTGGAGTCGGTCGGGGCGGCGGCCTTCGGGGATGTCCCCGTGGGGAGGCTGTCGGGCGGCGAACAGCAGCGGGTCCGTATCGCGCAGGCCCTGGCCACCGACCCGCGGATCCTGCTCTGCGACGAGCCCCTGCTCTCCCTCGACCTGCAGCACCAGCGCATCGTCACCACGCTGGTCGACCAACGACGCCGCTCCGCCGGTACCGCCGTGGTCTTCGTGACACACGAGATCAACCCGGTCCTGGGCATGGTGGACCGGGTGCTGTATCTGGCCCCGGGCGGTTTCCGGATCGGACCGCCGGACGAGGTGATGACCACCGCCGCCCTGTCGGATCTCTACGGGACCGACGTCGACGTCCTCCGCGTCCGTGGCCGGATCGTCGTGGTGGGCGCACCTGACGCGGCCACCGTTCACCACCACGCCGACGGGGCGAACGGAGGCGAACGGCGGTGACCGGACGCCTGCCGATTGCCGACGGGGAAGGTGGCCTCTGGCAGCAGATCTTCAACTTCGACAACTACGGCGAACTGCTGGCCCTCGTCCACAACTCGCTCCTCGCCGGCGCCCTCTTGGGCCTGGTGGGTGGCCTGGTCGGGGTGTTCGTCATCATGCGCGATCTGCCGTTCGCGGTGCACGGGATCAGTGAGCTGTCCTTCGCCGGTGCGTCGGCGGCGCTGCTGATGGGGGTGAACATCGTCGCCGGGTCCATCGTGGGTTCTCTGGTGGCGGCGGCCGCGATCGGGATCCTGGGTGTCCGTGCCCGTGACCGCAACTCGGTCATCGGCATCATCATGCCGTTCGGCCTGGGCCTGGGCGTGCTCTTCCTGTCCCTCTACCAGGGGCGGGCCGCCAACAAGTTCGGGATCCTCACCGGCCAGATCATCGCCGTCGACACCCCGCAGATGGCGTGGCTCGTCGGCACGTCCGCGGTGGTGCTGATCGCCCTCGCGATCGTCTGGCGGCCGCTGACCTTCACCAGCGCGGATCCGGAGGTGGCCGAAGCCAGAGGCGTCCCCGTCCGCGGGCTGTCCCTGTCCTTCATGCTGGTCCTAGGGCTCGCTGTCGCCCTCTGCGTACAGATCGTCGGCGCCCTGCTGGTCCTGGCGCTCCTCGTCACGCCGGCCGCCGCTGCCGCCCGGATCACGGCTTCCCCAGTACTGCTGCCGGTGCTGAGCGTCGTCTTCGCCCTGGTGTCGATGGAGGGCGGGATCCTGCTCGCCCTCGGCAGCACCATCCCCATCAGCCCCTACGTCACCACCCTCTCGTTCCTGATCTACCTCGTCTGTCGGTTCGCCGGCTCCCGGCGCGCCGCCAAAGGGTCCCGGACCTCGCTCCCGGCCGGCCCGCGGCCTGCCGCACGCGTCTGAGGACAGCGCCCCACACTTGGGTCGACCATCCGAGCCCCCGAGGGTCACACTGGAATGGAGGCCCCGTCGCGTCTGCCCGGCGCGTACGGAAGGAGCTGTCGATGCATCCCCTCGCCATCGTCGGTGCCACCGCCGGCAAGCTGGCTCACTACGCAATATCCGGTGTGGTGGGCGGCCTGATCATCAAGAACCTTCCCGCTGCCAAGCCGGCTGCGCGCAAGGCGGTCGTCGGCGGTCTGGCCGGCGGGATCGTCGCGAGCCGATGGCTCGCCGAGGCCGCCGAAGAGGCCCGTCTCAAGGCCGGTGACGTGATGGCCGAGGCCCGCACCTCGCTCGGCGAGGAGGTGCCGCCGCCCTCCGCGGTCAAGGTGGGGAGCGACGATCACGGACACGAGCACTGATCATGGCGTCGACCGTGCTGGTGCGCTCCGTGGCCTCGGGCCGGGCGCGCCTGACCGTTCCGTGGCTGCGTGACCGCCCCGGCTGCGCGGGGCTTGTCGACGACCGTCTCACCGGGATCAGCGGCTTCCGGGCGCTGCGGATCTTCCCGCGCACCGGGAGCGTCGTGATCTGGGTGGCCCCGGACGAGCTGGACGTCGACCGCCTGATCGCAGCCCTGGAGGAGGCCCCACCCGCCTCCGTGGTCGCTGCCAAGCCCTCCAGGTCCCTGCCCGACTCCTCCACCGGGGAGGTCGCCCGCCTGGTGGTCGGCGCAGCCGTCCTGGCCCTCGTGGCGCTGCGTCGCCTTCTCGGTCGACCCCGGATCACCCTCGGCTCCTCGGGCTTCCTCGGGGTCATCACGATCTTCACGGGCCTGCCCTTCTTCCGCGGCGCTCTACGCTCGCTGCGCGGCCGCAGCAGCCCTGGAACGGACACCCTGGTCACCGCTGCCACCGTCATCTCGCTCGTACTGCGCGAGAACGTGGTCGCCCTGACCGTCCTGTGGCTGCTGAACATCGGTGAATTCCTTCAGACCCTCACCCTGCGCCGCACCCGCCGCGCCATCGAGGACCTGCTCACCATCGGCGAGGAACGGGTCTGGCTCGTGCGGGAGGGAGTCGAGGTCGAGGTGGCGCTGGAGGGCTTGGAGCCCGGCGATGTCGTCGCCGTGTACGAGCACCACCGCATCCCGGTCGACGGCCACGTGGTCTCCGGCGAGGCCCTGGTCGACCAGGCCGCCGTCACCGGCGAGGCCCTGCCCGTCTACGCCCGCGAGGGTGCCCATGTGTACGCCGGCACCATCGTCACATCCGGCTCGCTCACCGTCCGCGCGGACTTCGTCGGCGGGGACACCACGGTGGGCCGGATCATCAGCCGGGTCGAGGAGGCCCAGTCGGACAGGGCCCCGATCCAGACCGTGGCCGCGCGCTTCACTCAGCGCTTCGTCCCTGTCTCCTTCGCCCTGGCTGCCGTGACGTTCGCGGTCACGCGCGACGCCCGCCGGGCGATGACCATGCTCCTGATCGCCTGCCCCTGCGCCGCGGGCCTGGCCACGCCCACGGCCATCAGCGCCGCCATCGGCAACGGCGCCCGCCGCGGCACCCTCATCAAGGGCGGCACCCACCTGGAGGGCATCGGCCGGGTCACCGCCGTGGTCTTCGACAAGACCGGCACCCTCACCTTCGGCAAGCCCCTGGTCACCAGCGTCGTCACCCTCAGCGAGGACGTCACGGCCGACGAGGTGCTCAGCCTGGCCGCCTCCGGCGAACTCCACGCCCGCCACCCGCTTGCCCAGGCCATCGTGGCCCGTACCGAGGAGCAGCACCTGCACGTGCCCATCCACCAGGCGTGCGAGGTCGTCCTGGGCATGGGCATGCGCGCGGAACTCGACGGCACCCAGCTGCTCGTCGGCAGCCCTGCCCTGCTGCGCCAGCACGGCGTGGAACTCACCGAGGGCGCCCGGGGCTGGACCGACCGCCTGAGGAGCGGCGGCGAGACCGTCATCTGCCTGGCCCACGACCAGGATCTCATCGGCATGCTCGGCGTGTCCGACGCCGTCCGTGCCGGAGCCTCGACCGTAGTCCAGCAGCTGCGCGACCTGGGTGTCTCGCGCCTCATGCTGCTGACAGGCGACGCGCCGGAGACCGCCCAGGTCGTGGCCGACGCGCTGGGCATCACCGAAGTCCACGCGCACGCTTTGCCGGAAGCCAAGCTCCAGCTGATCCGCGACCTCCAGGCCGAGGGCCACACCGTGGCCATGGTCGGCGACGGCACCAACGACGCACCCGCCCTCGCCCTGGCCGACGTTGGCATCACCATGGGCGAGCACTCCTCGCACGTGGCCCTGGAGACCGCTGACATCGCGCTGGCCGGCAACGACCTGCGCCAGGTCGCCGCCGTCGTGGAACTCAGCCGTCACACGCTGCGCGTCGTGCGGCAGAACTACGGCCTCGCGATCGGCGTGAACCTCGTCGGGCTGCTGGCAGGTGCCGGCGGGTCGATGAACCCCGTGATCGCCGCCCTGCTGCACAACACCAGCAGTATCGCGGTCGTCGGGAACTCGGCGCGCCTGGTGAACCACACCCCGCACCTGCCAGGGCCGGCGGGGGAGACACTGCAAGCGGCGCCGCTTGAGGATCGCCGACTGCGCTGACGCCCCGCGAGGGTGACCCGGCAGCGGTCGGACGTCCTGGAAGTCCTCGCGGGCCGCCAGGGATTCGCGTCCACAGGGCGCTGTGCCGCCTTGACGCCACCGGCGGCGTCAGATCGCCCAAGTCCGGGTTGGGGAAACCCGGTTCCGGATGCGGCAAGCCGAAGGGCGCCGCCACTGCCTGATCGTGCTCGGGGCTCGTGCTCGCGCTGTCGGTCCAGGTCGTCGGCGCACTCCTGGTCCTCAGCCTCGTCGTCACGCCCGCAGTGGCAGCCGCCCGCGTCACCGCGTCGCCGGTGCCGCTGCTCGGCGTGCTCTTCGCCGCGGTCTCGATCGAGGGCGGCATCCTCCTGGCCCTGGGCAGCAGCATCCCGGCCAGACCGTATGTCACGACGATCTCGTTCGCCGTCCATGCGGCCTGCCGTCAGGGCTGCGGTGCCAATGCACGGCGCTGGGGAGTGAGAAGTCCCCGCGGTTCTCCGCGAGTTCTGGTGCCTCGGAGCAGAAATGGCGGCCCCTCAAGGCGTAGATGAACATGATTGTCGTCGGCTATTGTGTGCCCGCTCGTGCCGGGCGACCTCCGGGCGGGCTGGACGCGTTCCGCCTTACCACGGCGGACCAGAGCGAGGGGGCGCGGCATGGCCGAGGTTTCGGCGAGTACGACGACGGCATCACCGCCACAATCACCACCGCATCACCTCGGGTCTCCGGGTGGCGGCATCGGCGCCCAGGAGCCGCGCGCGGCGCGGAACGGCATGGTGGGTTCCGTGCTGGTCGGGGCCGCGTTGGTCATGGTGCCTGTCGGGCCATGGCTGGAGCGGCTGTTCGGACTGGCGGCGTTCGGGGCCTGGCGGACGCTGCTCGTGGCCATCGTCGTCCAAGGCGTACCGTTTCTGCTTCTCGGCACCGTCGTGTCGGCGGCCATCGGCGCCTTCGTCCCCGCCCGGGTCTTCTCCAAAGTGCTGCCCCGCAACCCCGTGCTCGCTGTTCCGGTGGCCGGTGCCGCCGGCGTGGTGCTGCCGGGGTGCGAATGCGCCTCGGTGCCGGTCGCTGGCAGCCTGATGCGCCGGGGTGTGGCGCCCGCGGCGGCCTTGACCTTCCTGCTTGCCGCGCCCGCCGTCAATCCGGTGGTGCTCGTCTCGACGGCCATCGCGTTTCCTGGCAGCCCGGAGATGGTGGCCGCCCGGTTTGGCGCCTCGCTCGTCACGGCGGTCGTCATGGGCTGGCTGTGGATCCGCTGGGGGCGCGAGGAGTGGCTGCGTCTGCCGACGGGGCACGCGGAACACGTGCAGGGGGCCGGCCGGTTGGCGGCTTTCCGGCGCGGGCTGCAGCACGACTTCCTGCACGCGGGCGGATTCCTGGTGGTCGGCGCCATGGCCGCGGCGACCTTCAACGTCCTCGTACCGCCCTCCGTCCTGGAGGTGTTCTCTGATTCACCTTGGCTGGGCGTCCTCGTGGCGGCAGTGCTCGCCGTGCTGCTGTCGGTGTGCTCGGAGGCGGACGCGTTCGTCGCGGCCTCGTTCACGGGCTTCTCGCCCACCGCCCGCCTCGCCTTCATGGTGGTGGGGCCGATGGTCGACATGAAGCTGATCGCCCTGCAGTCGGGGGCCTTCGGGCGGGCGTTCGCGGTGCGCTTCTGCGCCGCCACGTTCGTCGTGGCCGTCCTGTGCTGCGTACTCGTCGGAGGCGTACTGCTGTGACCGGACGACCCACCCACGCGGGCCACCCTCGCCCGCTGAGCGAACTCGGCCTGCCCCTACTGCTGGTGCTGACCGGAGCTGGCCTGCTGCGCGCCACCGTGCGCAGTGACATGTACCTCCGGTACGTGAAGGAAGGGCTGTGGCCCTACCTCGTCGCGTCCGGCACCCTGCTGGTCGTCCTCGGCCTCGCGGGCCTGGGTGCCGAGGTGGCGCGACGCCTGCGCCAGCCGGTGCTGCGGCGCGACGCGTCCGGGCGCAGGTACTGGCACGATCCGTCGGACGACCACGCGGAAGCGCACGACGGGCACGGGCACGGTGGTGCCACGCGCGTCGCCTGGCTCCTCGCCGTACCGGCCCTCACCCTCCTGTTCGTCGCGCCGCCGGCGCTCGGCTCGTACACGGCCTCACGGGACGGCGCGGCGGCCCGCGTCGAGCGGACCGCCTACGAGGAGCTGGCGGATGCGCCGACCACGCCCATGGCGCTGGAGGAGTTCATCGGGCGCTCCGTGTACGACTCGACGAGCCTGCGGGGCCGCAAGATCCGGCTGCTCGGGTTCGTGACCGCCGGCAAGAGCCCGGACAGCTGGTACCTCAACCGCCTGAAGGTCGGCTGCTGCGCGGGCGACGCGCGGACGCTGAAGGTGGAGGTGCACGGCGTGAAGGCACCCGGCAACGACACCTGGGTCGAGGTCACGGGCGTCTGGCGGGCCGGCGACGTCACCGCCGAGAACCCGGTCCCGGCCATGGACGTCGGCGCCCTGAAGCCCGTCGCCCAGCCCCGTAATCCCTACCAGGACGCGGCGCCCGCGGACGGTTGAGTCCGCCCGAGGGGCGTCCCGCCCCTCGGCCCCGCCCCGTCCGCAACGGCCTCGCAGGCATCGATCCGGGCGGGGCGGCCGTGTCCCGAGGGACTTCCGGGGCGGCCTCACATCACGTCAGGTCCCGTGCCCCCTCCCCGTACCGCCGCGAGGACCACGCTGTGGCCACACTGCCAGACCGTGCCCACCGCGGCGAATCCGGCCTTGCGCATCAGCTCCGCGTGTTCCCGGGCGCCGAGACCGTTGTCGCCGCCGGGGCCGGGGCCGCGGCGGGACCGTTCCGCGAGGAGTTCTGCGAAGCCGTCGTGGGCGGAGGCCGCCGCCCACCAGGCGGCCCAGTCCTCCGCGGGCCGCTCGGTGTGCCGTGCCGTGTGTCCGCGCCCTACGGCGGCGGCCAGTTCGCGCAACGGTGCGTCGTCCTGGAAGAGGTGGTCGGCGTTGACGAGCACGCCGCCGGGCCGCAGCAGGTCGTGGACCTGCTGGTACACGGCGGCGAGTTCGCCGGTCGGCAGGTAGTGCAGGGCGGTGGTGGACACCACCGCGTCCAGCGGGCCGTCCCCGGACACCGCCGCGGTCCACGGTCCCTGCCCGATCCATGCGTCGACGAAGGCGACGGTCCCGCCGTGCACCGCCCGCCCGAGCGCCAGCAAGAACGGATCCTGGTCGACCCCGAGAACGCGGGCGTGCGGCAGCCGGTCCGCGAGCCGGGCGGCGAGTGAGCCGGGGCCGCAGCCGAGGTCCGCGATCACGGGCCGCCGGCTGCGGCGGCAGGCGTGCGCGACCACGTCGGCGACGACGTGGAAGCGTTCGGTACGGGCGGTCGCGTAGCGCTGCTGCTGGATCTCCCAGCGCTCCACCCATGGGGTGGCCTCGGCGGTCGTCAGGGGTCGTGCCATGGTGCGTGATTCCTTGCTGTGGTCGTGCGTCGAGCTCGTGCGTCGAACGGTCGGAACGGGTCGGTGCGGGTGAGAGGAAGGCCGGGCGGGACCGGTCAGCTCGCGGCCTTCTCCGGTATCGCCCCGCCCGCCGGCACGCTGCTCTCCAGCCGGCCCACGGCCGCCACCGCCGCCGCGACCGCCGTCGCCGCCGCCGCGGCGAGGAAGCCCCACATGTGCCCGCCGGGCCGGTCGACCACGACCCCGGTGACCGCCGAACCCAGCGCCGCCATCGACAGGTTGACGGTGGTGAGCCAGGTGTACGCCTCGTTCAGCATCGGCTCCGGCACCGTCTTCGACACCAGCTCCGCCTCCACGGTCAGCGCCGGGGCGATCACCGCGCCCGACACGAGCAGCAGCGCCCCGAGCGCGTACGAGTTCGGCATCAGCGCCCAAGCCGCGTACCCGGCGGCCAGCGCGGTGAGCAGCACCAGGAAGCGCCGCGCGAGCAGCCCCTCGAAGGTGCGGCTGCCGTACCAGAGTCCGGCCGCCGCGCTGCCGACGCTCCACACGGCGATGAGGACGCCGGTGACGCTCTCCGCCGACGCGCCGTCGTGCGCCTTGGCGTACGCGGCGATCGCCACCGGCGCCCCGCCGAACGAGAACGCGATGCCCGCCGCGCACAGCAGCAGCATCCGCAGCGCCGGCTCCCGCAGCGGGCCGATGCCGCGGGTCGGAGTCTTCCCGCCCGACGGCAGCGCGCGCATGGCCCGGCCGCGCGCCACCCCGTACGTGCCGATGCCGGTGCACAGAGAGGCGAAGACCAGCGCCGTCGCCGGGCCCGCCGTGGCGGCCCCGGCTCCGAACACGTCGCCGAGCGGCGGGCCGAGCAGCATGAACGCCGAGAAGATCAACGGCCCGACCACGAAGACTAGCTCGAACAGCGTGGACTCGGCGGCCATGGCGGTCTGCCGCAGCCCCGCCCGCCCGCTCTCCTCGTTCGTCAACTTGGTCCAAGCGGCCCGCAGGGCCGGGCTGACTGCCGGGAACGCCGCTCCGGACAACGCCCCGAGCACGCACAGCAGCACCAGTGGCATTCTGGCCAGGACCGCGGCGAGCAGCAGCAGTTGCAGGGCCGCGTAGGCCGTCGCGTACAGGGGCAGCACCCGGCCCGGGCCGAACCGGTCGGCGAGCCGGCCGGCCACCGGGGCGGTCGCCGCGGTGGCCAGCGAGATGCTCGCGCCGACCAGTCCGGCCTCGCTGAAGCCGCCGGTGGTCTCCTTCACCAGGAGCAGCCAGGCCAGCACGGTGACGCCCTGGCCGAGCCGGGCCACCACCCCGCCCGTCAGCAGCAGCGGGGCCCCGGGCACCCGCCACAGCCGGGCGTACTGCGCCATGCCGGTCGCGGTCATCGGTCTCCTCCACAGCTCTCGCCGGTCACCCGGAAGTCGCGGGCGGTCGCCTCGACGGCCGCCGCCACAGTGGTGCTGTCCGGGCCCCGGAACCGGAACCGGCCTCCCACGTGCTCGTAGTACGCGTCGGCGTCCGGCAGCACCTCGCCCGGGCGCAGCAGTTCCTCCGCGTACGGACCGGGGGAGCGGCCGGTCATCGGCGTGACGTCGGTGATCACGCACGGGCGCGCCGCCGGGGCCGGGGCGAGCAGCCAGCCGGCGCTCTCCTGCGGCCCGGGCGGCGGCTCCCACCGCTGGGGCGGTTGCCCCAAGGCGATACGGAAGGCCGCCTCCATCAGGTCGTAGCCGTGCACCTCCCGCCACACGTAAGGGATCTCCGCGCCGCCCACCCGGGCCCCCACCTCCAGGAACGTGACGGCTGGGCCGCCGGGTGCGTCGGCGTCGACGAACACCTCCAGATGGAAAGGCGTCGCCGCGCCGGTCAGCGCCTTGAGAGCCCGCTCGGCGAACGCGCCGATCGCGTCCGTGACGTCCGGCCGGTCCTCCTCGACGGAGCCGAGCGCGGTGCCCTGCCGGAAGCCGAGACAGGTGTTGAGATAGCGCGAGGCCCTCCAGCACAGCAGCCGCTCCCCGTCGAAGATCCCGTCGACGTGGAACACCGGGTGCGGGATGTGCACCTGCGCGATCAGCGGCCGGTCGGCCGCGAACGACACCTCGTCCAGGTCCTGTTCGCCGTCGACGACCACCACGCCCTCGCTGCTGCTGCCGATCACGGGCTTGACGACGACCGGGCGCTCGTGCGAGTCCGCGAGGGCGCGCACCTGCTCCGGGCCGGCGACCCGAGTCGTCGGCGGCACGGTGAGCCCGGCTCTGGCGACCCTCGCCGTCATCAGGTACTTGTCCCGGAACGGCAGCAGCTCGTCCGGGCGTCTGGCGGCGCAGCCCCACTCCTGGGCCAGCTCGGCGGCGACCAGCAGGTCGTCCTCCTTCAGCGCGACGACCGCACGCGGCGCGCCGTGCCGGGCCACGAGCCCGTCGACTTCCTTGCGTACCCGGGCGAGGTCGTCCGTGGCGGGGACCAGGACCACCTCGGCCGCCTCGTCAGGCACGGCCGCGGCCCCGACCTCGGTGGTGACGTAGGTGACGGCGTGGACGCGATGGTCGACGTACCGCTCGTAGTGCGCGTAGCGGGCCCGCCATCGGTGCAGCACGACGATGTGCGGCCGGGTCGCCCAGGCGCTGCTCACGCTGCCCCTCCCGGGTCCTTCAGCACGTAGAACCCGGCCCCGTCCAGGTAGTGGACGGTGTTCAGATCCCGCGTGAGGACGCTCTCCGAGGTATGCGCGAGGCCGATCATCATCGGCTCGGAGGTGTCGTCGACGGTCAACGGCAGCTGTCCGCCCTCGGGTACCGCGATGTGCACGTTGTGGAAGCTTTCCAGCGCTTCCACCTGCGGCAGCAGCGGATACGCGGCGAGCGTGCCGCTGACCGGCGACGTCAGGTACGCCATGGCGACGTGCTGCTCGACCCGGTGGGCGTCGCCGACAGAGGCCACGAACCGCTCCGGGCGCAGATAGGCGTCCACGGTCCGCTCGATCTGCGACTCGCCGGCCGCGAGCCGGGCGAAGTACGCGGCGTCCGCACCGCACAGCCGGATGCCGGCCTCCACCAGCCGAGGTCCGTCCGGCGTCAGCATGATCTCCAAGTGAGCGGGTCCGTAACCGACTTCGAGCGCATCCAGTACTTCGAAGGCGTACTCCACCAGGCGGTTGCGCTCCGCCGTGCCCGGGTGGACCGAGACCGCGGCGCTGATCCGGTCGGTGACCCCGTTGGCGGAGATCTTCATGTAGCGCCACATGTCGGTGGCCCGGTGCCGGCCCTCGCAGCTGACCGTGTTGACAACGAACTCGGTGCCGTCCAGGTGCTCCTGGACCACCACCCCCTCGTTTCGGATGTCGAAGATGTTCGTCGCGGCCATGATCTTGTCGTAGGCGGCCGCGGTCTCCTCCGGCGTCGTGGAGAAGGTGACGTGGTCGTTGCCCGCGCTGCGCACCGGCTTGACGACCACTCGGCCGCCCCGCTCCGCGTGCCACCGCGCCGCGTCCTGGGCGGACTCCGCCAGGTGCTGCGCGGTGCCGGGCAGCCCCGCCGCCTTGATCGTCTCGATCTGGAGGTGCTTGTGACGGCGGGCCGCGCTGAGCCTGGTGCCGTTCCCGGCCAGGCCCAGCGCGGCCGCCAGCCGGTCGGCGAGCTCGACGCCCAGCTCGCCGCCGGTCAGCACGGCCACGGGCCGGTGTGCGGCGACCGCGCGGACGGTGGCGTCGAGGTCGCCGGTGTGGACGATGTTGTCGGCGAACTCGGCGGTGTCGAAGCTGCCCTGGTAGACGGGCGGTACACCGGGGGTGCTCTGCACCCGCACCACCGGATGGCCCGCCTCCTGGAAGGCGCGGGACAGCCGCAGGGTCGGCGCGTAGACGTCGACCATGACGACCGTGCCCTTGCCGTGGGCGGCGTCGCCGCCCCTGTCGTCGCGCGTGTCGCGCACGTCGTGCATCGCTTCTAGTTCTCCCGGTTGAGGCCGGCCAGGACGTCCAGCAGGCGGTCGATGTCGTCAGGGGTGTTGTGGACGTGCAGGCTCACCCGGACGGAGGATTCCTTCTCGCCCGCGTGGCCCTGGCAGTGGCCGTCGGCCCGCACCATCAGCCCGTGGCTGGCGAGGATGAACCCCAGGTCGTTGGAGCCGATGTCCCGGTGCCGGAACGTGACGATGCCCTGCCGCCGCTGCACGGTGGACGCGGCGTCCAGGCTCAGCGGGCAGCCGAGGATCTCGTACGAGCCGAGCCGGGAGAGGCCGTCGGTGAGCCGCGCGCCCAGGCCGACGGTCCACCGCTCGATCTGGTCCACGCCCGCCGCGTCCAGCCAGTCGAGCGCCGCATGCAGACTCACGACGCCGCTGGTGTTGGGGCTGCCGCTCCAGCCTCCTGGCTCGAACGCAGGTCCGCGCTCGCCGCGCGACCAGATCGCTCCGATTCCGGGCAGTGCCATCGCCTTGTGCCCGGAGAACACCGCGAAGTCGACGTCCAGGACCGTCAGGTCCACCGGCTTGTGGCCGACGCTCTGCGCCGCGTCCAGGCAGATGACGACATCCGGGCCGGCCGTGGCGCGGATGCGGTGGACGTTCATGTCCGCGCCGTACACATGGTGCACATGCGTGGCGGCGACGAACCGGGTCCGGGGGGTGATCAGTTCGGCCAGCGCCGTCTGGTCGTAGTCGCGGGAGGCGTCCTCGTACGGCATCTCCCGCACGGTGATCCGCACGCCGCGCTCGGCGAGCAGCCGCTGTGCCTCCAGCCACGGCAGCGCGTTGGCCTGGTGGTCGGCGAACGGGACGACGATCTCGTCGCCGTCGCGCAGAAAACCGGTCAGCCAGTCCCGGGCGACGGTCCGCAGACCTTCGCTGGTGCCGCTGGTGAAGTGCACCCGGGAGCGCTCCGGGCTCGGGTCGTTGAAGAACGCCTTCACCCGGTCCCGGGCCTGCTCGATCAGCTCGGTGGTGCGGTTCGCCCACGGGTAGGTGCCACGGCCCGCGTTGGCGTTGGTAGTGGTCAGGTAGTGGTGGACGGCGTCGAGGACCGACTGCGGCTTCTGCGCGGTGGCGGAGCTGTCCAGGTAGCGCACGTCCGGGTGCGCGGTGATGATGGGGAACTGCTCGCGCAACTCCCGCTGCCAGTCGATAAGTTCGGCGGACAGGGGAGCGGTGGTCGTCGCCGTGGTGTCGATGCTCATGGCTCAGTCCCTCACCAGCGGGCCGCCGGCGTCGCGCCAGGCGATGATCCCGCCCTCCAGGCTGCGCACGTCGGTGTGTCCCATCCGGGTGAGCAGCGCCGCGTACCGCGCCGACTGCTCGCCGACCGGGCAGGCGAGGAGCACCGGCTGGGTGCGCCCGAACGGCAGCCCGCCGTGCAGGAGTTCCCCGAAGATCTCGTCGACGATGTTGACCGAGCCGGGGATGTGCAGCGCGTCGAAGGCGAACGCGCCCCGCAGGTCGACGACCAGGGGCCGCGCGTCGTCGATCCACCGACGGGCCTCTCCGGTCGGGACGACGCGGGCGGCCGCGAGCTCGGCCTCGGTCAGGGTGGCGACGGAGTTGCGGCGAGCCGGCTGCCGCAGCAGCTCCGGCCGGCGCTGCCGCACGTAGCTCATATAGCTCTCGACCCGGTCGCAGACGATGAACACGGCCGTCTTGCGCTCGGTCAACTCGGCGTCGATGCCCTGCAGGTGGCGGACGGCGCCGAAGTAGGCGGCGCCTCCGGTCGGTCCGGCGAGCATCCCGCAGCGGCGGACCAGGGTGAGCATTCCGTCGATCGCCTCGTCGGCCGACACCGACTCGATGGTGTCGTAGGTGGCGGGGTCGAACAGGCCCACCTCGTGGACCTCGTCGATGTTGCGGATGCCGGGGATGAAGTCCGACTTGTGGGCGACCAGACCGATCACGCCGACGTTCGGGTCGTGGTCGCGCAGGGCGCGGGCGGTGCCGGTCGAGGAGCCCGCGGTGCCGACGGCGGCGACGAAGTAGTCCGGGGCGGTGCCGCCGAGATCCTTGACGATCTCCGGTCCGGTCGCGGTGCGGTGCGCCTCGACGTTCAGCGGGTTGTAGTACTGATCCGTGTGGATGTACGTGCCCGCCTCGGCCGACAGCATGTGGTGGATCTTGGTGAGCGGGTCCTCGGTATTCGTCGGGTCCAGACATTCCGCCTGTCCCGGCAGTTCCTCGATCTCCGCGCCGAGGAGGAGCAGCAGGTCCTTGATCTCCGGGACCTTCATCCGGTTGGTGACGCTCTTGAACGGCAGCCCGTGCATACCGGCGATCACAGCCAGGGCCTTGGCGGTGTTGCCGCTGGAGAGCTCGACGACCGTGCGCCGCGCGGCGCCCCCGTCCGCGTCGCCGGCGTCCTCGGCCAGCAGAGGCTGCGCCATGTTCCAGGCGGCACGGTCCTTCACGGAGCCGAAGGGGTTGAGCATTTCGAGCTTGGCGTACAGATCGATGTTCCGCAGGCCGTGTATCTCCGGTGCTATGCGCACAAGCGGTGTGTCACCGATGACGTCGGTGATCGATTCGTACCTCAACAGTCTTCCCCCGTACAGTGGTTCGGCCAGTAGTTCTCGTCCAGGCACCAGCGCCAGTCGGCGCCGTCCTGGTACGCCGCGACCTTGCGGGCCACGGGCTGGTGCAGTGCGTGGTCGGCGCTGAAGTCCATGAAGTAGCCCGCCGTGTTGGCGAAGGCGAGCAGGTCCCCTGCCTGTGGTCGCTCCGGCAGATAGACCATGCGCCGGGTGATGAAGTCGGCCTCCAGGCACAGGTTGCCGATCAGGTACACCCCGACCGGACCGCCCGTGCCGACAGCCGTGCCGACGTCGTTCCCGCTTCCGCCCCCGTTCCCGGGGCGCCGGACCAGCACCGGGTCCATCAGGACGCCGTGCTCCTCGAGGCTGACGTCCGAGGCGTTCATCTCCAGCCGGACGAACGTCTCCCCGGACGGCGTGTCACGGACCTCGAGGACTCGGGCGAGCGCGACACCGCACTGGTCGACGAGGGCGCGCCCCGGTTCGACGTGCAGGTCGTACAGGTTCTCGAGCAGCAGGGTGGCCAGTGGTCGCCCGAGCGACTGCCCTTGGGCGGCCAGCAGTTCGTCGAAGTAGCGCGGCCCGGACACCGGCCGGTGGGCCGGGTAGAGCCCGAGCGCGCCGCGCACGGTGCCGGCGTCGTTGCGGAGCCCGTATCCGTGCCCCTGCCAGGTCAGCGGGGTCCGCCGACCGAGCACGGCACTGGTCAGCTCTGAGGTGTACGCCTCCCACTGCGCGCCCTCGGCGAGGTAGTCCACGCCGAAACCGCCGCCGATGTCGACCGCGCGGGGCCGGAAGCCACGGGCCGCGCACTCGTTCAGCACCCGGATGCAGCCCTCGAAGGCGGTCGCCTTCTCGGCGGGGCCGATGGTGTCGAGGTGGTACGCCACCCCGACCAGGTCCAGCGACTCCCGGTGCTTGTCCAGCAGGTCGAGCAGCCCGGTGGCCGCAGTGGCCGGGGTGCCGAACCGGCTGCGCCGGCTGAGCACGGTGACGCCGGTGCTGTCGAAGTCCGACAGCCTCAGCAGCACACGGGCCTGCGGCAGCCGGTGCTTCTCCACCAGCGCGGCGAGCTGGGCGAGTTCGTCGGCCGAGTCGACGTTGACGGTGACGCCGCTCCGGGCGCAGAGCCACAGGAACTCGGGGTTCTTGGGTCCCGTCGCCATGATCCGGTCCGGGGCGAAGCCGCAGCCCATGGCGTGCTGAAGCTCGCCGAGGGAGGCGATGTCGATGTGGGCTCGGGTGGCGGCAAGGCGCCGGACGAGGGCGCTGGAGCGGTTGGCCTTGTGGGCGAAGTAGATGTTCCCGGCGAGCCGGTGCCGGTCGTAGACCTCCTTGAAGCGTTCGACGTTGTCGGCGATGCCGTCCGGCAGGACGACGTTGAGCGGTGAGCCCAGCGCATGCAAGAGCTCGTGCAGGAACCCCGCCTCGTCGAGCAGGGAGGCGAGCCTGGGTTCGAGTCGTGGTGCGAGATATAGCGGAGTGCTCATGGACGTGCGAACTCCTGGTCTTCTCGTCATCGGTGTTTCCCGGCAGGGATGAAGAGCGCCGGAAGAAACACCGTGAGCGTAATCCGCAACGAGAATCGTTTTCAACTGTGGAACGCGACCCGCCGCTTCTGCATGTCTGCGTGGCAGGCCACGAGTTGACCGTGTCCCTCACCATCCGGGCCGACCTGGGCAAGACCGGGTCGCACGCCGTCGCACAGCACCCGTACGGCGGCGTCGAGCGAGGGCAGCAGCGGGCACCTGTGCCGGAACGCGCAGCCCTCGTCCGTACCGGCCGGCCCCACCGGATCGCCGCGAAGCACGATCCGCTCCCGGCTCCGCTCCCGTACCGGATCGAGCGTGGGGGAGGCGTCGATCAGGGCGCGGGTGTACGGGTGACGGGGCCGCTCCAGTACGTCGCGGGTCCGGCCGCTCTCCACCACCCGCCCCAGGTACAGCACCGCCACCCGGTCGGCTGAGCGCCGCACCACGTCGATGTCGTGCGACACGAGCACGTACGACAGCCCCAGCGAGGCACGCAGTCCGTCGAGGAGGTCCATCACGTCGGCCCGCAGGGCGACGTCGAGCGCCGACACCGGCTCGTCGAGCAGGACCAGCCGGGGCCTTGTCGACAGCGCGCGGGCGATCGCCACCCGCTGGCGCTGCCCGCCGGACAGCCGGGTGGGCCGTACTCCCGCGACCTCCGGGGGCAGTCCCACCAGACGGAGCGACTGCGCTGCCCGGGCAGCCCGTTCGGGGGCCCGGACGCCCTGTACCGCGAGGGGCTCCGCGACGATCTCGGCCACCCGCATCCGCGGGTCGAGAGAGGCCGCGGGGTCCTGGAACACCACGCCCACGTCGTGCCGCACCTCCCGGCGGGCAGCGGCGGAGAGTCGCGCCGTGTCGTGCCCCAGCACCTCGATCCGGCCCGCTTCGGGTGGCCTCAGACGCAGGATCTCGTTCAGCGTCGTGGTCTTCCCGCAGCCGGACTCGCCGAGCAGTGCCACCGCCTCACCCTCGCGCAGCGCCAGGCTCACGCCGTCGACCGCGCGAACCGGTGCGCCGCGCCCGAGCAGGCGGCTCGCGCGGGCGGCGCGGTAGTCGCGCCGCAGTCCCTCGACGCGCAGCACGTACGGCCCTTCCTGTTCCGTTTGCGGTTCCGCTTCCGGGGCCGCCGGGCCTTGCGCCGCAGCGGACTCCGTCATCCGCCGGGTGGCAGCGAGCAGCTCGCCCAGATGCCCGCCGACCGGCCGGCGCCCCGAGAACAGCGGCACCACCTCGCCCTCCTCGGTGAGCACGCCGTCCCGCATCACCGCGAGCCGATCGCAGGACCGCGCCACCACCCCCAGATCGTGCGTGATCAGCAGCAGCGCGCAGCCGCTGTCCCGCCGCACCTCGTCCAACAGGTCCAGGATCTGCGCCTGCACGGTCATGTCGAGGGCGCTGGTCGGCTCGTCCGCGATCAGCAGCTCCGGATCGTTGGCGAGGGCCATCGCGATCGCCGCCCGCTGCCGCATCCCGCCGGAGAACTCGTGCGGGAACCCCCGCGACCGGCGTGCCGCGTCCGGAATGCCGACCCGGTCCAGGAGCCGTACCGCCCGCTCGTGAGCTGCCGCGCGGTGGACCCGCCGGTGTACCCGGACCGCCTCCGCGATCTGCCGGCCCACCGTCATCACCGGGTTCAGCGCCGCCAGCGGGTCCTGGAACACCGTCCCGATCCGGTCCCCCCGGATCCGCGACAACTCCCGGTCGGAGAGCCCAAGGAGTTCCTGCCCGTCGAAACGCACCGATCCGCGCACCTCCGCCGCCCCCGGCAGCAGCCCGATCAGTGAGGCCGCCGTGACAGACTTTCCCGAGCCCGAGCGGCCCACCACCGCCAGCGCCTCGCCGCGCCCCATCGTCAGGTCCACCTCGCGGACCGCCTGCGTGCCGGAGGCGAAGACGACCGACAGCCCGCGGACCTCCAGGAGCGGCCTGTCCCGCTCCGGCGCCGTCAGTTCAGTCCCCATCGGTGTCTCCCTCGTCCAGTACGCGGCGCAGCGCCTCGCCGAGCAGTCCGACCGCCGTCACCGTCGCCACCAGGAACCCCACCGGGGCGAGGAACACCCACGGATACGTCAGCGCCGAACCGCTCCCCGCCGCCACCAGGGACCCCAGGGACACGTCGGGCGGCTGGATCCCGAAGCCGAAGTAGCTCAGCCCCGCCTCGGCGAGGATCGCCGCCCCCACATGCAGCGTGCAGTCGATCACCAGCAGCGGCACCAGGTGGGGGAGCAGGTGACGGCGCAGGATCCACCCCGTCGGCGCTCCCGAG
The DNA here is from genome assembly GCF_040645695.1 of Streptomyces sp. NPDC046712. Classification (NCBI taxonomy): domain Bacteria; kingdom Bacillati; phylum Actinomycetota; class Actinomycetes; order Kitasatosporales; family Streptomycetaceae; genus Streptomyces; species Streptomyces sp. NPDC046712. The sequence continues at coordinate 107,190 of NZ_JBEYYW010000014.1, forward strand.
TACTGCGCCGCCCGCACGAACTCCCGCCGCCGCAGGCTCACCGCCCGGGCCCGGATCACCCGGGCCGTCAGCATCCACTGCGTCAGCGCGAGCACCAGCACCATCCACAGCCAGGACCGCTCCTGCAGCACCGGCGAGAGCACGGCGACCAGGAGGAACGACGGCAGGATCAGCATCATGTCCACGCCCCACATCAGCGCCCGGTCGACGAGCCGCCCGACGTAGCCCGCCGTCAGACCGACCGCGGCCGCGAGCAGCGTCGAGAGCACCGCCACCGAGAGTCCGACGACCAGGGACTTCTGCAGTCCCCTGACGCACTGTGCGAACAGGTCCTCGCCCAGCCGCGAGGTGCCGAGCCAGTGGTCCTCGGACGGCGGGACGAGTGCCGCTCCCGCATCCTGGGCGATGTGGTCGTAGGGCCACAGGAACGGTCCGGCGACGGCCGCTACGGCCAGAAGCGCCAGCAGTCCGGCCCCGCACACCGCGAGCGGATTGCGCACCAGCCGTCCCATAGGCGGCGGCGACACGGCCTCGGTCGCGCTCACCACGCCTCCGCCCTGCGCACCCGGGGATCGAGCAGCGTGAGCAGCGCGTCGCCGAGCCAGCCGGCCAGTACCACAAGGACGGCGATGAACAGCGTGACGGAGGCGACGATCGCGGCGTCCTCGTGCTGGATGCCGCTGAGCAGCCAGTCGCCCATCCCGTTCCAGCCGAAGATCCGCTCTGTGAACACTCCGCCCGTCAGATGCAGGCCGAAGGTGAACGCGAACAGGGTGACCATCGGGATCAGGGCCGTGCGCAGCCCATGCCGCAGCACCGCCGTGTGTCGGCGCAGCCCCTTGGCTCGGGCGGCCCGCAGGAAGTCGCTGCCGAGCACGTCGAGCATCGCCGCGCGCTGGTAGCGGCTGTAGAAGGCGGCCTGGGGCAGGGCGATGGCCAGGGTCGGCAGCGCCAGATGCCGCAGCCGGTCCGACACGTCCGCCCAGCCGGACAGCGTGGAGCCGGGTGTCGTCTCGGCGGAGAAGTACAACAGCTGCGTTCCGGCAGCCTCGTTGAGGGGCAGCCAGGCCATCTTGAGCACGGTCCCGAGGACGAACACCGGCACGGCGAGCAGGAACAGCGAGCCGAGCAGCGACAGCCGGTCGCTCGCTCGTCCGTCGCGCAGCGCGTTCCACACGCCCCACAGCACCCCGGCCACGATCGCCAGCAGGCTGCCCGCGAGGAACAGCCGCAGGCTGGTGCCGCAGCGCCGCCACAGCTCGTCGGCGACCGGCTGCCCGCCGACCGTCTCGCCGAAGTCGCCCTGGGGAAGCCCCGCGAGCCAGTGCAGGAAGCGGGCGGGCAGAGGCGTGTCGAGCCCGAGCCGGTGCGCCTGTGCGTCGATGACCGCCTGGGACGGCCGAGGTTGCTGCCCCCGCAGCTCGGCGAGCGGGTCGAAGCTGAGGGAGGCGAGCACGTACGCCACGAGCGTCGCCGCGAGGCACAGCCCCAGCCGCCAGGCGAGCTGTCGCAGCAGGCGTAAGACAACCGCGCCGGTCTCCCGAGGACGGCTCACTTCGCGTACCCGGCGCGCTCGAACCCGTACGAACCCAGGCCCCGAGCCCCGTAGTTGGCCAGATCGGACCGCACCGCGTACGCCCCCGAGCCCGCGTACAGGGGGAGATGGTGTGCGTGCTTCCAGGCCAGTACGTCGATCCGGTCGGCGATTGCGCGCCGCTTGACCGGGTCGAGTTCGGCCAGACCCTGGTCGTACAGCGCGTCGATCTCCGGGATGTGGATGCGGCCGAAGTTGCTGCCGTAGTCGTCGCCGCGCGGCTTCTGGAACACCGGCCGGTCGTGCGCGAACGGGGACGCCGACTTCGTCCACTCGAAGGCGATGAGGTCGAAGTTCCCCGGCAGCAGGTACCCGTCGTAGAACTTCTCCAGCGGCACGGACTCGGTGTGTGCCTCGATGCCGGCGGCCCGCAGCTGCTCCCGCAGCAGGCTGCCGAGCGCACGGCCGACCGGGGTGGCCTGGACGACGAGACGCAGGGAGAGCTTCCGGCCGTCCCGCTCCCGAAGGTCGCCGGAGCGCCGCCAGCCGAGCGCGTCGAGCGCCTTTCCGGCGGCGTCGGCGTCGTACGGCAGCGTCGCGGAGTTGTCCCGGTAGCCCGGGTCGCCGGGCGGCAGGATGTGGTTGCCGACCGGCTTCGCGCCCGGCACGATCCTTCCGAGGAGGGCACTTGTGATGGCCTTCGGGTCGATCGCCTGCGCGACGGCCCGGCGGAGGCGAGCGTCGGCGAGCGGTGCGCCCGCGGCCCCGTTGAAGGTGACCTGGCCGGCGAGCCGCTCAGGGGCCTGCCGGATCTCCACGCCGGGCATGGACCGGGCCCGGGTGTGCAGGTCCAGGTCCGCGCCTATCGGATAGACGTCGATGCCGTGGTTGGCGAGCTCGTCGGCGCGTGCGGCCGGATCGAGCACCCGCAGCACGACCCGGTCCAGCGGTGGCTTCTCCGCCCACCAGGACGGATTGCGCCGGAGCGTGACGACCTTCCCGTTCTTGTCGATCCGCTCGACCGCGAACGGCCCGGCCGTGATCGCGGGCGACTCCAGCCACCCGGTGTTGAAGGACTCCGGCGTGGCGGTGACCTCCTTGGGCAGCAACGGAGTGAACAGCCCATGCCACTCGGCGAACGGCCTGCGCAGGGTCACCACGGTCTCGCGGTCCGAACGGCCGCGCCGCACCGAGGAGATGTCCGCGTAGCCGACGTGGTTGTAGCCCTCGTACGCGGGGTCGCCCCCGCTCAGCGCCCGCCACTGGCCGCGCAGGTCCTCCCAGGACAGCGGGCGGCCGTTGCTCCAGGCGGCGCCCTCGGCGATCGTGTACGTGATCACCTGTGGGGACGTCGAGGTCAGTTCGGCCGAGGCGAAGAAGGCGCGGTTCAGGGCGGGTTCGCCGTCCGGTCCGTCATTGAAGGTCCGGGGCAGGATCGCCTCGGCGAGCTGCCAGGTGACCACCCGTGCGCCGTTGACCTGGATCGGGTTGTAGTTGGTCGGCAACGCGTCCACGGGCAGGCGTAGTTCGCCACCGTCCCGCAGGGCGCTGAGCGGCCTGGCGTTGATGTCCTGCGCGCCGCGCGCCGCTGACCGGGGCGGCGCACCGTCCGCGCCGCCCGGCGAGCTGCAGGCGCTCGACAGGAGCAGAAGGCAGGCCGCCGCTGTGGCGACGGCCCCGCTTCGTATCCGCGTTCTGGGCATGGCTGAGCGTCCCCTCCCACCATCCGGCACCTCCGGCCGGGATGTGTGTCGCCCACCCTATCGATATTGGTAATCGTTTTCAGTTGTTCGCGTGTATTGGCTGCCTGGACTCCTGCGCCGCTGCTCGTCCGTGGGGCATGGGGATCTCGAAGTGGACGGTGTCGACGCCGGGGCCGTGCTCGCCGGTCGTGCGGGCGTCGAACACCTCCTTGGCCATGCTCTGCCAGAAGGCTTCGGCGCCGGGCACCTTGACGTTGGTGTGCAGGTAGATGCTGTCGTAGCCGGGTGTCGCGGCGGCGAAGTCGCACGCCTTCCGCACAAGGGCCCGCGCCAGGCCGTGGCGGCGGTGGTCGGGATGGACGTAGACCCGGACCAGCTGAGCGGTGGTCACCGGCGGGTAGCGGTCGGCGAGCCGGCGCGGATGCGGCGGATGGTGGGGCCCTCCCGACCGAATGCCGGTCGTGGCCACCACCTCGCCGTTGAGTGTGGCCACCAGGAGCACGTGCCGTGGGTCGTCCAGGTATGTCCCCCGGATGTCCATGACGTCGCCGTGCCATGCCGGGACGTACCCGTAGTCGAAATCTCGGTAGAAGGTGTCGAGCATGAGGCGCCGCGCCCCCTCGACGTCGGCGGCCACGGCCGGCCTCAGGGTGTAACGGGGGTCAGGTGTGGCGTCGGTCATTGCGGGTCTCCTTTGCGGGGGACGCCCAGTTGTCGGGCCCCTCCTGTCACTCATGCCGACAAATCGACCGGCGATGGCCGGTCAGATGACAATGAAAACTATTGTCGATAACGTAGGGCCTCGTCAAAGCGGGTCTGCCCAGCGCGGGCTTCGTCGCCCCTGTGTCCGGAAACCTCAGCCTCACCAGTGAAGGGGGAGTCGTGTCTCATCTGCCGATGGGCCGGAGCCGGGGCGGATCCGTGGAGCGGCGCTCGTGAAGACATGGCACGAGATGCGGGGCTTCCCGCTTGCCATCCGGCTTCTGCTGTTCAACCAGCTCGGCGTCAATACCGGCTTCTATCTGCTCATCCCGTACCTCGCTGTGCACCTGACCGAGGACCTGGGAATGTCGGCGGCGATCGTCGGCATCGTCCTCGGCCTGCGCAACCTCAGTCAGCAGGGCCTGTTCCTCATCGGAGGCTCGGCATCCGACAGGCTCGGCGCGCGCGGCGTCATCATCGCCGGATGTGCTCTGCGCGCCGTCGGCTTCGGGCTCTTCGCGCTCGGCGACGGAGTTGCGGTACTGCTCGCCGCCTCGGTGCTCAGCGGACTGGCCGGGGCGCTGTTCAACCCCGCCGTGCGCGCCTACCTCGCCCTGGAAGCGGGGGAGCGCAAGGCCGAGACGTTCGCTCTGTTCAATGTCTTCGCCACCACCGGTGCCCTGCTCGGCCCGCTGCTCGGCAGCGTCCTGCTCCTGGTCGACTTCCGCGCCTCCGCGCTCACCGCCGCCGGGATCTTCGCGGTGCTCACCGTCGCCCAGGCGCTGGTGCTGCCCGCACGTGAAGCCGCTTCGAGCGAGAGCAGCGTCCTCGCCGATTGGCGGGAGGTCGCCGCGAACCGTCACTTCCTGACCTTCTCCCTCGCCGTGGCCGGCCTGTTCGCCATCGAGAGCCAGCTGTACCTGCTCCTGCCCGACGGGGCCCGCAGGGCCACTGGCTGGGACGGTGCGGCAGGCATGGTCTTCTTCGTCGGCACCCTCGCCCATCTCTGGCTGCAACTTCGCATACGCACGGGGACGCACTGGCTGCCCTGGGCGTGCTGCCTGGCCTTCGGACTCACCTCGGCCGCCGCCATCGCCCGGCTCCATCGGCTTCGGACGCTTCCCGCCGTTCCCGCCGGCTTACGGGCCGCCGCGTGAGGACCCAAGGACAACGGTCACGGCACCGGATGTGACGTGTTCCGCAGGGCGGCCGCCGTCCCCAGGCGTCGAACATCCGTTTCCGGTCACCCGCCTGACGCGCCGTCGCCCACCCGTCCCCACTGCCCCCTTCACTTCCGCCCCCCACGGCCATATCCACTCGTACATCAAGGACATGCCATGCGCGAAAACCCCGTCTCCTCCGTCGACGAATCCCGCTGCCCGGGCCTGCGTCGCCGGGGCTTCCTCGCCGCCGCCGGCGGAATGGCCGGCCTCGGCGCCCTCGCCCTCACCGGATGCGCCGGCTCCGGTCCCGCCGACGCAGCCGACTCCGGCAAGAGGGACGGCAAGCCGCAGCGCGGCGGCCGACTGCGCGCAGCCTTCGCCGGCGGCGGCGCCAGCGAGACCCTGGACCCGCACCTGAGCAACCTGTTCGCCGACGTCGCCCGCGCCAAGGCACTCTTCGACAAGCTCGCCGACTACGGACCTGACCTCTCCGCCCAGCCCCGTCTCGCCTCGGCATGGGAGCCCGATGCCGGCCTGGCGCGCTGGAAGGTCAGGCTGCGCGAGGCGACCTTCCACGACGGGAAGCCGGTCACCGCCCAGGACGTCCTCTACAGCTACCGGCGCATAGCCGAGCCCGCGAAGGCGTTCCGCGCCAAGGCGTCGTTGGAGCCCATCGACCTCAAAGCCAGCCGTGCCCTCGACGCGCGGACCGTCGAGTTCGTGCTCAAGCGGCCGACCGCCGAATTCCCAAACGTGCTCGCCGCCTTCGGCGCGTACATCGTCCCCGACGGCGCGCAGGACTTCGACAAGAACCCGATCGGCAGCGGTCCGTTCCGCTTCGTCTCCTTCGCCCCCGGAAAGTCCGCCGTCTTCAAGCGCAATGACGCCTACTGGGACGGCGCGCCGCACCTCGACGAAATCGAGTTCCTCGTCGCCAACGAGGAGTCCGCACGCGTCAACGCCCTCCTCGGCGGCCAGATCGAGTACGCGCACGAGCTCAACCCCACCACCGCTCGCGCCCACGAGAAGAACGGGCAGATCCAGATCGTCCGGCTGCGGAACAGCGCCATGCAGGGCTTCGTCATGAAGACCGACCGGCCACCGTTCGACGACAAGCGTGTCCGCGAGGCGTTCTTCCTGATCGCCGACCGCAAGGAACTGGTCGACGGCGCTCTCTCCGGTGCCGGCGAGATCGGCAACGACCTCTTCGGCAAGGGTTACGAGTACTACCCCGCCAGCCTGCCCCAGCGGGAACAGGACATCGACCGGGCCAAGGCCCTCCTCAAGCAGGCGGGCGCCCAAGGGCTCAAGGTCACGCTCGACACCTCGCCCGTCGCCGCCGGATTCACCGAGGCCGCGACCATCTTCCGTGACCAGGCCGCCAAGGCCGGGGTGACGGTCACCGTCAAGACGGGGAGCAAGGACAGCTACTGGAAGGACATCCTCGACTCCGGCGTCCTCGCCTCCTACCGCTCCGGAGCGATGCCCATCGAGGCACACATCTCCCAGCGTCTGCTCACCGGCTCCACCACCAATGCGACCAAGTGGCACCACAAGGACTTCGACGCCCTGTACCAGCAGGCGCAGTCCACCAAGGACAAGACGGCGCGTGCCGCCGTCTACGAGCGCATGCAGCGCCGCCTGCACGCCGAGGGCGGCTTCCTGATCTGGGGCTTCGCCGACTGGATCATCGGCACTGCCCGCACCGTCCACGGTGTGGAGAAGAAGGCGCCGGCCAACTCGCTGGACTGGGCCCGCTTCGACAAGGTGTGGCTGGCGTGAGCGGACTCCGCTCCTGGTTCGCCCGGCGGCTGCTGATCGGCCTGGGACAGACGGCGGCCGTCGTGCTGCTCGTCTTCGCCCTCACCGAGGCGCTGCCGGGCGACGCCGCCGTGGCGCTCGCGGGCGACCAGCCGGACCCGGAGCGGATCGCCGCCATCCGCGAGGCGATGCACCTCGACCGGCCTGCTCACGAGAGGCTCGCGGACTGGGCGGCAGGACTGCTACATGGTGATTTCGGCACCTCACTGGTCTCCGGCCGGCCCGTCACGTCGTACATCGCAGACGGCTTCGGGCCGACGTTGACCCTGGCGGCCCTGACGGTGGTCCTCCTGCTGCCCGTAGGGGTCGGCCTCGGAGTACTGGCCGCCCGCCACGAGGGGCGGCTCGTGGATCGCCTCGTCAGTTCGGTGACGCTCGGCGTGTACGCGGTGCCGGAGTTCGCCTTCGGGGTGCTGCTCGTCACGGTCTTCGCGCTACGCCTGGGATGGCTGCCGCCCACCGCCGTCGGCTACGGCACGGATCTGCTCGCGCACCCGGCAGCCCTGGTGCTGCCCGTCCTCGTGCTGCTGTCCCGGCCGGTGTGCTCCCTGGCACGCCTGGTCCGGGCGGGCATGATCGACGCACTGGCCGCACCGTACGCCACGCACGCCCATCGCTATGGCATCCCGGGCGCCCGCGTCCGGTACGCCCACGCGCTGCCCAACGCGGTCGCACCCGCCGCTCAGCAGTTGGCGCGCACGATCGACTGGCTCCTGTGCGGGGTCGTCGTCGTGGAGGCGCTGTACGTCATCCCGGGGCTCGGCACCGTCTTGATGAACGCCGTCGCGGAGCGGGACGTGCCCGTGGTGCAGGGGCTCGCGGTCGTCTTCGGATTCACCACCGTCGTGCTCAACCTCGGAGCCGACCTGGTCACCCACCGGTTCGCCCCGCGGGCGGGGGTGGCGGCATGAAGTCGCGCTTCGCGTTCGGCGTGGCCATCGTGGGAGTGCCGCTCGCGCTGGCCCTGCTGGGCCCCCTTTTCGCGGGCGAGCCTGGACCGCGCGCCGCCTCCTTCACCCTTGGCGGCGGACACCTGCTCGGCACCGACTTCACAGGCCGGGACGTAGGGCGCCAGGTCTTGCTCGGCGGACGGTCCGTGGTGCTGGTCGCGCTCGCCGCGACGGCGCTCGCCTACCTGGTGGCGCTGCCCCTCGGACTGATCAGTGCGCTCACCCACCGGACATGGCTGGAGGAGCTGCTGATGCGGCCGCTGGACGTGCTCCTGGCCGTGCCGTCGCTGCTGATGATCCTGCTGGTGGCGTCCGTCTTCACTCCGGGTGCGGTGGGCCTCGCGCTGCTCGTCGCGCTCGTCAACATCCCGGACGCGGCCAGGATCGTGCGGGCCGCGGCGGCCGAGGTGGCCGCCCGTCCGGCGGTCGAGGCGCTGCGCATGCAGGGGGAAACCTGGTGGCGCATGGCCTTCGGATACGTCGGCAGGTCGGTCGCGCGCACGCTGGCCGCGGACGCGGGCGTACGGCTGACCGGGGTGCTCTACCTGGTGGCGACCGCGGCGTTCCTCGGCGTCGGCGTCGCGCCGGACGCCTCCGACTGGGCCGTGATGGTGGACCGCAACCGTACGGGCCTGTTCGTGCAGCCCTGGGCCGTGGTCGTGCCCGCGCTGCTGATCGTCGCCCTGACCATGGGGAGCAACCTGCTCTTCGACGCCGTACTGCAGAAGAGGAAACGCACGTGAACGCGGTCGCCGAAATCAAGGATCTCCGGGTCACGATCGCCGGACGGGCGATCGTCGACCGGGTGCACCTCCGGGTCCTGCCCGGGAAGGTCACCGCGCTGGTCGGTGCGTCCGGCAGCGGCAAGACGACCACCGGACTCGCGCTGCTCGGCGAGTACCCCTCGGGCGCACGGGTGAGCGGTGAGGTGCGCGTCGCCGACGGCCTCGTCGGATACGTACCGCAGCACCCGGGCTCGGTGCTCAACCCGGCCCGCCGGGCCGGCGCGCTGCTGTGGGACGTCGCCCGCGCCCAGGCGCGAACCCTGCCCCGACGCGCGCGCAGGTCCGCCGTACGGGATCGCGTGGCGCATGCCCTTTCCCTGGCCCAACTCGAGGAGGGCGAGGCGCTGCTGCGTCGCTACCCCCATCAGCTGTCGGGCGGCCAGCAACAGCGCGTCGTCCTCGCCCAGGCGTTGCTCCTCGGGGCCAGGGTCGTGGTCGCCGACGAGCCGACCACGGGACAGGACGTACTGACGAAGCAGCGCATCGTCGACCAGTTCGCGAAGGTCGCCGGAGAAGGCATCGCGGTGGTGCTGCTCAGCCACGACCTGGACGTCGTACGGGCACTGGCCGACGAGGTCCTGGTCATGCGTGCCGGCCAGGTGGTCGAATCGGGACCGGCCGAGCGGCTGTGGCGCGCACCGCGACACCCGTGGACCCGAGAACTCCTCGCGAATTCCGAGGCCCTCGAACCCTCACCGGGGGCTGGACGGGGTGCGGCCGTGCTGGAGGTCCGCGACCTCACTGCCCGGCACGGGGGGACCGCGGTACTCCGCACCGACAAGCTCACCCTCGGCACCGGCGAATGCCTGGCCGTCGTCGGCCGCTCCGGCAGTGGCAAGACCACACTCGCCCGCTGCCTGGCCGGGCTCCACCGCGACCACGAGGGCGAGGTCGTGCTCGACGGGACGCCGCTGCCCCGCAGCCTGCGCGCCCGGACCCGGGAACAGCTGGCCGCGGTGCAGTACGTCTTCCAGGACGCGCGAGCCGCCTTCGACGAACACCGCCCGGTCCTGGACCAGGTGGCACGTACGGCGGTCCGGCTGCGCGGTGCTCACCCGGCCGAGGCCAGTGCCGAGGCATTGGCCACCCTTGCCGCCCTCGGCCTCACGGACGGCCTCGTGCGGCGTCGGCCGGGTCAGCTGTCCGGCGGCGAGCTCCAACGCGCCGCGCTGGCACGGGCCCTGCTGGCCCTGCCGCGCGTGCTGATCTGCGACGAGATCACCTCCGGCCTCGACACGGTGACCCGGCGCGCCCTGCTGAACCTGCTCGCGGGACTTCAGCACGACCGCCCGGACCTGACCCTCGTGCTGATCACCCACGACCTCGACATCGCGGCCCTGGCCAACCGAATCGCCGTACTGAACGCCGGAGAACTGGTCGAACAGGGACCGACGCACGAGGTGCTGACAACGCCACGCCATCCGTTCACCGTCTCTCTCACAGAGACTTCGGCGCGCATGACAGCGGCGACGCGGCCGTAGGTCGCTCGGGTCCTGCGCGCCTCGCCGGCCTCCATGGTGCGAGATCTCCAGGCCGAGCTGGCTGGCCCGTGTATGGCCCGGATCTTGATAATGGGGCGCGGTGCGAGGTAGAGATCGAACCTGAGAGTCTGCCGACCTCGATCGCTCCTCGCCTATCCAGAGGGCGTATCTGACGTCACTCCTGTCCACGTCAGGTGACGTGGTCGCTCTCCCTAGAAGAGGCCGAGACTCTTCGTTGAATAAGAGATGAGCAAGTTCTTCGTCTGCTGGTAGTGGTCCAGCATCATCTTGTGGGTCTCGCGGCCGATGCCCGACTGCTTGTAGCCGCCGAAGGCCGCGTGCGCCGGATAGGCGTGGTAGCAGTTCGTCCAGACGCGGCCCGCCTGGATCGCGCGGCCCGCGCGGTAGGCCGTGCTGCCGTCGCGGGTCCAGACGCCCGCGCCGAGGCCGTACAGGGTGTCGTTCGCCGTGCGGATCGCGTCGTCGAAGTCGGTGAAGGAAGTGACCGCGACGACCGGGCCGAAGATCTCCTCCTGGAAGATCCGCATGCGGTTGTCCCCCTCGAAGATCGTCGGCTGGACGTAGTAGCCGCCGGCCAGCTCCCCGTCGTACTCGATCCGCTGACCGCCCGTCAGGATCTTCGCGCCCTCCTGCTGGCCGATGTCCAGATACGAAAGGATCTTCTGCAGCTGGTCGTTGGACGCCTGGGCGCCGATCATCGTGGCCGTGTCCAAGGGGTGGCCCGGGACGATCTTCTCCGTGCGGGCGACCGCCGCCTCCAGGAACTCGCTGTAGTGGCCCCGCTGGATCAGGGCGCGCGACGGGCAGGTGCAGACCTCGCCCTGGTTGAGGGCGAACATCGTGAAGCCCTCGAGCGCCTTGTCGCGGAAGTCGTCGTCCGCCGCCCACACGTCGTCGAAGAAGATGTTCGGCGACTTGCCACCCAGCTCCAGGGTGACCGGCTTGATGTTCTCCGAGGCGTACTGCATGATCAGCCGGCCCGTCGTCGTCTCGCCCGTGAAGGCGATCTTCGCGACCCGGGGGGAGGAGGCCAGGGGTTTGCCCGCCTCGGCCCCGAAACCGTTCACGATGTTCACCACGCCCGGCGGCAGCAGGTCCGCGATCAGGCTCATCCAGAAGTGCACGGACGCCGGGGTCTGTTCGGCCGGCTTGAGAACCACCGCGTTACCGGCGGCCAACGCCGGGGCCAGCTTCCAGACCGCCATCAGGATCGGGAAGTTCCACGGGATGATCTGCGCGACCACGCCCAGCGGCTCGTGGAAGTGGTAGGCGACAGTGTCGTCGTCGATCTCGCTCAGCGTGCCCTCCTGGCCGCGCAGCGCCCCCGCGAAGTAGCGGAAGTGGTCGATCGCGAGCGGGATGTCGGCGGCCAGGGTCTCGCGGACCGGCTTGCCGTTCTCCCAGCTCTCCGCGACCGCCAGCTCCTCCAGATGCTCTTCCATCCGGGCGGCGATCCGGAGCAGGACGTTCGACCGCTCGGTGGGCGCCGTACGGCCCCACGCCGGGGCCGCCGCGTGCGCCGCGTCCAGCGCGCGCTCCACGTCCTCGGCCGTGCCGCGGGCGACCTCGGTGAAGGGGCGGCCGTCGACCGGGCTGGGGTTCTCGAAGTACTGCCCCCGGGCCGGGGCGACGTACTCACCGCCGATCCAGTGGTCGTAGCGGGCCTGGTACGACATGATCGCGCCCTCGGTACCGGGTGCGGCGTAACGGGTCATGGACATGGCCTCCCTCGGACCGCGCCGGCCGTCCCTGGCCGGCGCTACCGCCGAGAGTGCCCGGACCGACGTTGCAACGCCGTTGCGCCCGCCGACAGTTCCGCGTCCAGGGCCCGCAACCTGGCCAGCACAGGGGCCCGCCCGGAAGCCGGCACCACCTCCGACAGCGCCCGCCACATCTCCACGTCGTCCTCGCCCCACGCGCTGTACGTCCAGTCGGCCAGCAGCCCCGGATCGCCCCGGTCCACCAGCGCCGCCCGCAGCCGGTCGGCGAGCCGCTCGCGCAGCCGTACGACCCCCGGCGCGCGGGAGCCGGGCAGGAGCGGACCCGCGTACGCGCCGAGCGCCGCCGACAGCGCGCCCGAGCCGAGCTTCCGGTCCACCGTGCCGAAGTCCGCGTCCACCACCGCGTCGAGCCGGTACGGGCGCGAGCGCAACAGCTCCGCGCCGAGCAGCCCGCGCAGCCGGGACAGCTCGGCCCGCAGCGTGACCGGGGTGACCGACTCGTCCTCGTACAGGAGCGTCAGGAGTTCGTCGCCGCCCACCCCGTCCGGGCGATGGGCGAGGACGACCAGGATCTCGCTGTGCCGTCGGCTCAGCCGCAGCCGGCGCCCGGCCACGCTCAGCAGCGACTCGTCCCGGCCCAGCGCGGTGAGCCGCACACGGTCCGCGGCCGGCGCGGGCGCGAGCAGGGCCAGCTGGGACTCGGCCGCCCGCGCCACCGCCTGCACGAACGCCAGGCTGTGCGGATGGGCGAGCCGGTCCCCGCCTGTGATGTCGACCGCGCCGAGCAGCCGTCCGGTGTGCGGATCGTGCACGGGAGCGGCGGCACAGGTCCACGCCTGCACCGGCCGCTGGAAGTGCTCGGCGCTGAAGACCTGCACGGGCCGGTCCACGGCGATCGCGGTCCCCGGCGCGTTCGTCCCCGCCACCGACTCCGACCAGCGGGCCCCGGCGACGAAGTTCATCGCGCGGGCCCGTCGCAGCGTCCCCGGATGGCCCTCCACCCACAGCATCCGCCCGGCCGCGTCGCAGACGGCGAGCAGATGTTCGCCGTCCGTCGCGTACGCGCCCATCAGCTCCCGGATCACCGGCATAGCGGCGGAGAGCGGATGCTCCTCACGGTGCCCGGCGAGCTCCTCGTCGGCCAGCTCCACACAGGCCGCGCCGTCCGGGCTCACCCGGGCCCGCGCCGAGCGCCGCCAGGAGTCGGCGACCAACGGCCGTACCGGAGGGAGCTGCACCCGGCCTCCGCTGGTGAAGGCCTCGTGCGCCCGCCGCAGCGCCCCGGCGTCCGGTTCCGCAGCCACCCACGCATCGCTCAACTCGGCCTCCACATCGAGGTCCACCGTTCCGTTCGTGGTCATCGTCGTGCGCGCGGAGGCCGCCCACAAGCGTCCGGACACCGCGGCATATGCACCCTGTCCGGACACCGCCCTCAGGCCCTCACGTAGAGTGTGGCCCGGGCCGTGACTGGCGCTTGAGGTGGATCACCACCGGGGAGCGGCCCGACGGACTCCGGGCACCCGCGCGGACCCGTCCCTGCCGTGCGCCTGGGCGATCACCTGTCATTCACGACGCCCAGGAGTGGCCCATGTCCACCAGCACCGCTTCCCTCATGGACGGCACCGCGCTCGCCCGCCGCACGGTCGAGGAGACCGCCGCCCGCGCCGCCGAGATCACCCGCCGCACCGGCGTCACGCCCTGTCTCGCCACGGTGCTCGTCGGCGCGGACCCGGCCTCCGTCACGTACGTGAAGATGAAGCAGAACCGCTGCGCGAAGGCCGGAATCCGTTCCAAGCACGTCGAGCTGCCCGCCTCGACGACGACCGAGGAACTCGTCGCCGCGATCACCGCGCTCTCCGAGGACCCCGAGGTCCACGGCATCCTGCTCCAGCACCCGGTCGGACCGCACATCGACGAGCGCGCCGCCTTCGAGGCGATCGCCCCGGAGAAGGACGTCGACGGTGTCACCATGGCCTCCTTCGCCGCCATGGGCTTCGGCCTTCCCGGCTTCGTCTCCTGCACGCCAGGCGGCATCATGCGCCTGCTCGACGCGTACGACGTCGAGCTGAGCGGCAAGCGGGCCGTCGTCGTCGGCCGCTCCGCGATCCTGGGCAAGCCGGCCGGCCTGCTGCTTCTCGGTCGCGACGCCACCGTCACGTACTGCCACTCGCGCACCACCGAGCTCTCCTCCATCGTGGCCGAGGCCGACATCCTCGTGGCCGCCGTAGGCAGGCCCCGCTTCATCAAGGGAGCCGACATCAAGCTCGGCGCGGTCGTGATCGACGCGGGCTACAACCCCGGCAACATCGGCGACGTCGACTTCGAGACCGCCGCCGAGCGGGCGTCGCTGATCACGCCCGTACCCGGTGGCGTGGGCCCGATGACCATCGCCGTGCTCCTCGCGCAGACCGTCGAAGGGGCGGAGCGCCAGCTCGGCCTCTAGCACGCGAGTGGTGTCTCGTACGAGCCGTGGGTGAACCGAATTTGTCACAGTTCTGTGCGAGGTGTGCTGCAACTTCTCGCCAGGACAGGGAATCTGACGGTCTGTGAGTGAATCTGGTCATCATGTCCCCGTTCTCAGACCGCCTGTTGACGTCGATGCGGCGCTTCGTCGTGCCCGTCCTTCTCGTGGTGGCGGGTCTCGTGGCCGTGAGCTTCCACGGAGGCGGGGGCGTCGGCCGGTTCTCGGCGAACCCGGCGGGTCCGGCGGACCTGGGGTCCACGCGGACCGCCCAGGCCGCGAGCCGACAGCTCGCACCTCAGGGCGGGGCCGCCCCGCACCGGCCCTCGCCCGAGCCCACATCGCCCGAGCTCACATCGCCGGATTCCACCTTGCCCGATCCCGCCGCGGTCGTCCCCTACCAGCGGCTCGGGCCGGGGGAGTGCTTCGACATCGACCGGAAGGCACCGGGCAACGTCGTGCGGCGCGGCTGCGACCGGCCGCACGACGCTCAACTCGTCGCCACGGTCCGGCTGACCGGCGACCACCGCACCGACCGGGACATCCGCGACGGGGCCGCGGCGCTCTGCCGCGAGCCGCTGCGCCGCAAGGCAGCGGAGCAGCCGCACGGCACGCGCTGGACCACCTTCGTCCAGTACCCGTACCGCAGCGGCTACCTCCTCGGCTCCGACACCGTGGCCTGCAGCCTCGCCGCCCACACCCCGAACGCCGCCGCGGGCGGCGCGGCCCGCAAACTCACCGCGCCGCTCCACTGACGGATCAGCCGTCCCCCGCCGACAGCCCCGCGAGCGCGGCAGCCGGATCCTGGTCCGCGGGGCCGGCCGGGACCCACTGACCGCGCTCCTTGCGGTAGGGCCACCAGCGGCCGTCCTCGCCGAGCCGCAGCTGCGCCTCCGCGCCGACCACCGTCCAGCGCGCCGACCCCGCCGGACGCAGCACCGGACGGTCGGCGTCCTCCCAGGCGTCCGCGAGCAGCGTCTTCGCCCGTGCCAGCGCCTCGGGGCCCGGAGTCCACTCCTCCTCCAGTACGGACAGGGCGGCCGCGCCACCGAACCGCCACGCGCGCGTGGCCAGGTCCAGCTCCGCGCGCCGCCGCCCGGACCCGGTGGCGAGCCGGGCCGCGATCCCCGACGGGACGGCATCGCCTGCCGCCAGCCGCACCGCGTCCTGATCGGCCGTCAGGTGCGGTTCCACCGCAGTCCGTTCATGTCCCTGGGCGAGCGCCTCGGCCAGCATCCGGTGCGCCCGCCCTGCCGCGTCCGCCGACAGGAACTCCAGCGCGGCCGGGTCGAGGCCGGGCGCCGGGTCCGTATCGGTGTCCAGGGACGGTGGTGTGCCCGGAGCCGAGGGGAGCACCGGCGGGGCCGGCAGCGGCGGCAGGATGTCCCGCGCGGCGAACGCCTCCTCGGCCGGTACGCCCTCTGCCGCCGTCTCCTCCGCGGCCGAGTCCGTGGCGGCCGGAGCGGCCCGCGCCGCACTGCGCTCCTGCAGTTCGTCCAGGAGCGCACGCTCGCCGCGCCCCCGCATCAGCAGCAGCACGAACGGATCCTCGTCGAGCAGCCGCGCCACCTGGTAGCAGAGGGCCGCCGTGTGCGGGCAGTGGTCCCACGCCTCGCAGCCGCACTCCGGGTCCAGATCGCCGATGCCCGGCAGCAGTTCGAGCCCGGCCGCCGCCGCGTCCTCCACCAGATGCGGCGGCATCTCGTGGTCGAGCAGGGCCGCGATGTGGCCCGCGCTCTCCACGGCCAGGTCGAGCAGCCGGTCCCACTCGTCCTCCGACAGCTCCTGCAGGAGCACGTCGCTGCGGAACGAGGATCCGTCGCGGTCCCGTACGACCGCCGTGATCCGCCCGGGTCGCACCGAGACCGCGCCCACCGCTCCCGCACGGGCGTGCTTGCGCCCCTGCTTCAGCTGCCGGCCGTCGAGCGCCGTGTCCTCGAGCGCCTTCAGCCAGGCCCGGCCCCACCACGTGCGGGCGAAACCGGAACCGTGGGCCGGCGGAAACGCCGCGAAGGTCCGCTCGTCCTCGTCTGCGTATCCGCTCATCGTCCGTCCCCTCGCAGCTGGACCAGGTCCGCCAGCTCGGCATCCGTCAGTTCGGTCAGCGCCGCCTCGCCCGAGCCGAGCACGGAGTCGGCCAGCGCCCGCTTGCGCAGCAGCATGTCCGCGATCCGGTCCTCGATCGTGCCCTCGGCGATCAGCCGGTGGACCTGCACCGGCTGGGTCTGGCCGATGCGGTACGCGCGGTCGGTGGCCTGGGCCTCCACGGCCGGATTCCACCAGCGGTCGTAGTGCACGACATGTCCGGCGCGGGTGAGGTTGAGCCCGGTGCCCGCCGCCTTCAGCGACAGGAGGAAGACGGGCACCTCGCCGTCCTGGAAGCGCGCGACCATCGCCTCGCGCTCGGCGACGGGTGTGCCGCCGTGCAGGAACTGCGTACGTACCCCCCGCGCCGCCAGATGCTGTTCGAGCAGCCGCGCCATCTGCACGTACTGGGTGAAGACCAGGACGCTCGCGTCTTCCGCCAGGATCGTGTCGAGGAGCTCGTCGAGCAGCTCCAGCTTGCCCGAACGGCCGTCGATGCGCGGCCGGTCCTCCTTCAGATACTGGGCGGGGTGGTTGCAGATCTGTTTGAGCCCGGTCAGCAGCTTCACCACCAGGCCGCGCCGCTCCATGCCGTCGGCCTCGGCGATGGCCGCGAGGGTCTCCCGCACCACCGCCTCGTAGAGCCCCGCCTGTTCCTTCGTCAGGGAGACGGCCCGGTCGGTCTCGGTCTTCGGTGGCAGTTCGGGCGCGATGCCCGGGTCCGACTTGCGACGGCGCAGCAGGAACGGGCGGACCAGCGCGGCGAGCCGTTCGGCGGCGGCCGGGTCCTCACCGCCCTCGACGGCCGAGGCATAGCGTGAGCGGAAGGTGCCGAGCCGGCCGAGGAGGCCGGGCGTCGTCCAGTCGAGGATCGCCCACAACTCGGAGAGGTTGTTCTCGACAGGAGTGCCGGACAGGGCGACGCGCGCCTTGGCCCCGATGGTGCGCAGCTGCTTGGCGGTGGCCGAGTACGGGTTCTTGACGTGCTGGGCCTCGTCCGCGACGACCATGCCCCACGGCTGTCCGGACAGCTGCTCGGTGTCGAGCCGCATGGTGCCGTACGTGGTGAGGACGAACTCGCCGTCGGCCAGGCCCTCCAGGCTTCGGGCGGGTCCGTGGAAGCGTCGCACGGGCGTGCCGGGCGCGAACTTCTCGATCTCGCGCTGCCAGTTGCCCATGAGCGAGGTCGGGCACACGACGAGGGTGGGACCCGCAGCGGAGGGCTCGGTCTGCCGGTGCAGATGGAGCGCGATGAGCGTGATCGTCTTGCCCAGGCCCATGTCGTCGGCGAGACAGCCGCCGAGGCCGAGAGAGGTCATCCGGTGCAGCCAGTTGAGGCCGCGCAGCTGGTAGTCGCGGAGCGTCGCGGCGAGCGCGGCGGGCTGGGCGACCTCCTGCGGCCCGCCCTCCGGGTCGGCGAGGCGGGTACGCAGCTGCTCCAGCCAGCCGGTCGCCTGGACCTCGACCCGTCGGCCGTCGGCCTCGGTCGTGCCGGTGAGGACGGCGCCGAGCGCGTCCACGGGCGTGACCTTGCGGTCGTGCGAGGCGCGGGCGCGACGGACCTCGGCCGGGTCGACCAGCACCCACTGGTCGCGCAGCCGGACCACCGGTCGGCCGGCCTCGGCGAGTTGGTCGAGTTCGGCGCGGGTGAGTTCCTGGCCGCCGATCGCGAAACGCCAGTTGAAGGCGAGGAGGGCGTCGGCGGCGAGGAAGGAGGGCAGCGCGGAGGAGCGGTGGCCCGCGGTGCCGCTGCCGGAGTCGAGTGCGGAGTCCGCGTACGTGGAGCCCGCGGCGTCATTGGCCTCCGCTTCGTGCCGGGAGTCGGCGGTGTGCGGGTTCTCGGCGCCCGGCTGTCCGGTGGCTGCGGAATCGCCGTCCGGCGGGCCGATCACAGCGCGGACCGTGAGCCGGTGGGCCAGGTCGCGGGGCCAGTGGATCTGGACGCCGGTCGCGGTGAGGGCTCGCGCCGCAGGCCCGAGCAGGTCGGTGACCTCCTCGTCCGCCAGCTCGACAGCGTCCGGGACGGCGGCCGAGAGCAGCGGGGTCAGCGGTGCCCAGGCGCGGGCGGCACGGCGCAGTGCGAGAAGGGCGTCCATCCGGGCGCGGGGCCCGAACGCCCCGCCGGCCGGGCCCGATCCGGCCCAGACCTCCGCCGCGTCCGCGACCAGCGTCGGGTCGGCGACGCTGTGCATCTGCAGGACGGCCCGGAATGCCGGTGCCTCCCGCTCCCCGAGCCCCGGCAGTTCGAGGCGCAGTGAGAGGCGTACGCCCGCGTCGTGGCCGGCCGCCACGTCCGCCGCCCAGGCCCGCTGCGCGGGCAGCTCCTGCGGTTCGTCGACCGCGAACGCGGGCCCTCCGGCGGCGAGCGGGGCGGCGGGGGTGCGTGGCAGCCCGTCCGTGACCGCGTCCACGAAGGCGCGCAGCAGCGCCTCGGGCTCGGGCAGCAGCAGGGGTGCGGTCCCGGACGGCGCGCCTGAACCGGTCAGCGGTACGGCATGGGCGGTTGGCGGCATCGAGGCGGCGAGCGCCCGCAGCTCGGCCAACTCCTCGGGGCCGAGCGGCCCGGCCCGCCAGGCGTCCCGGTCGGTGGCCGTGAGACCGGGCAGGAAGAGTCCCTTGGCCGCGAGCTGCAGAGCCAGGAGGGCGGCGGCTCCCCAGAAGGCGGCCGCGGGCGAGGACGCGTCGGAGAAGCGGGCGCGGGTGAGGACCGGCAGGGCGTCCCGTACGGGGAGCAGGAGCGCGGGAACGGTGTGCGGACGGACGTCGTCGGCGACCGCCGTCACGACGGTCAGTTCGTCGGTGGCCGACCGGAGTGTCCCGGCCGGGGACCAGAAGGCGATGCGGCCGGCGCGGGGCGGATCGGACGGCAGGAAAACGGCGGAGCAGCGGGCGAGTTCATCGAGAGCCTGGGACGGCGACAACGCATTCCTCAAATTTGACTACTGGGGCCGAGCGGCCGAGGGTACTTCAACCGCCCCTCCATCCGTGAGCACGAACGCCGTGATCTGTCTCACGTCCCACGCCTCCGTGGCGACCCCGGGCGGACCTGGAGGGTGCAGCCAGCCCCACCCCCGCCCCCGGGGAATCCCCCCGGAATTCCGGGGGATGACGCCATGGCTGCGGACGATCACCGATCCGTACGTTCGAGGGAGTCCGGGCGGCCCGCGCCCGGGACCCGCCCACGGACACCGGAGACCGCCATGCCCCAGGCCACAGCAACGCTCACGGCGCCGGACCGGAGTACCGCCACCAGAAGGGGCGGCGGCAGCGAGTTCGCGCCGTTGCTGCGCACCGTCAAGGAGCAGGGACTGCTGGAACGCAGGGCGGGCTGGTACGCCCGCGGCATCGCCGTGAACTTCCTCGGACTCGCCGCCGTCGTCGCGGGTCTGGCCCTGATCGGTCCGTCCTGGTGGGCCCTGCTGCTCGCCGTCCCGCTCGCCCTGCTCTCCGCCCGGGTCGCCTTCGTCGGACACGACGCCGGGCACGCCCAGATCAGCGCCGACCGGCGTCGCAACCGGATCATCCAGCTCGTCCACGCCAGCCTCCTGCTCGGCATGAGCCAGGAGTGGTGGAACGACAAGCACAACCGCCACCACGCCAACCCCAACCACCTCGACAAGGACCCGGACGTCGCGGCCGACATCCTCGTCTTCGCGCAGCACCAGACCACCGGGCGCGCCGGCTTCCGCGGCTGGCTCACCCGCCATCAGGCCTGGCTGTTCTTCCCGCTGACCACGCTCGAGGGCATCGCGCTCAAGGTGTACGGATTCCAGGCCCTGTTCTCCAAGGACGGCCCGTACCGGACCCGGCGCGAGCGGCTCGTCGAAGGCGCCCTGCTCCTCGCCCACGTCGTCGGCTACGCGGCCCTGCTGCTCACCACCCTCACCGTGGGGCAGGCCCTCGTCTTCGCCCTGATCCACCAGATGCTGCTCGGACTGCACCTGGGCATGGCCTTCGCCCCCAACCACAAGGGCATGGAGATGCCCGACGCGCACCCCGACGGCGACAGCTGGGGCCATCTGCGCCGACAGGTGCTCACCTCGCGCAACATCCGGGGCGGGATCCTGACGGACTGGTTCCTCGGCGGGCTGAACTACCAGATCGAGCACCACCTCTTCCCGAGCATGCCGAGGCCGCATCTGCGACTCGCCCAGCCCGCCGTGCGTGCGCACTGTCGTACGGTGGGTATCCCCTACACAGAGACCGGTTTCGTCGAGTCCTACCGACAGGCGCTCGGACATCTGCACGAGGTCGGGGAGCCGCTGCGCTCGGCAGCGTGACAAGGAGGCGTCGGACATGTCGACACGGACGAAGATCGTGATCGGGGGAGTGGCCGTCGGCCTCCTCCTGATGCCCCTCATCGGATTCTGGATGTCCCTGCTGGTGGTGCTCGGGGTACCGGCCGTCGCCTACCTGGCCCTCGACCCGAGCCAGCGGCGCCGGCTCCGCCGGATCTCCCGCAAGGAAATCAACCGCTGACCTCAGCCGCCGGAGTCGGCCGCCGGAGTCGGCCGCCGGCGTCGGCGGCCGACCTCGAAGGCGTCTGACGTAGGCTCGGAGGTGATCACCCACATGTGATCATCGGATCGGAGAAGGGGAGCTCCACCTCATGAGCAGCGGAACCGTCACGACGGTCAGCAGCAACGGCGTCTACTCGTTCACCAAGCCGAACCGGGACAGCATCACACTGCTCGCCGGCCTCGGCGTGGACGGGGACGTGCACGCCGGCGTCACGGTCAAGCACCGTTCCCGCGTGGCCAAGGACCCGACCGTGCCGAACCTGCGGCAGGTGCACCTGATCCACGCGGAACTCTTCGACGAGGTCGCCGGGGCCGGGTTCGAGGTCACCCCGGGCGCCCTCGGAGAGAACATCACCACGCGGGGCATCGACCTCCTCGGCCTGCCGACCGGCACCCTGCTGCACCTCGGTGCCGAAGCCGTCGTCGAGGTCACCGGCCTGCGCAACCCCTGTGCCCAGATCGACAACTACCGGCACGGACTGCTCAAGCAGGTCCTCGGCCGGGACGAGAGCGGTCAGATCGTCCGCAAGGCCGGGATCATGAGCATCGTGCTGACCGGTGGCGAGGTGCGGCCCGGCGACCCGATACGGGTCGAGCTGCCGGCCGAGCCGCACCGCCCCCTGGAGATGGTCTGAGCCACGGCCCTACGGGGTCTTCAGCGCACAGGAGTTGACCAGGTCACCGCCCGCCGGCCGTGCGATCGTACGGTCCGCGGGCGGAGCCGTACCCTCCTCGACCCACTCCCTGAGCGCCGCGAACGCCGAGCGGTAGCAGGGCAGGATCGGACGCAAGCGGTCCGGATAGGTGTCGTACAGACCGTCCGTGTGAGTGCCGTCCTGGACCGTGTAGTACCGGTGGAGCCCGGCCCGGCCCCGCGCGTCGATCATCCCCGCGTACACGTCGGAGTCGGTCGCGATGGGCAGCAGCGTGTCGAGATCGCCGTGCAGGGTGATCAGAGGCTTGCCGATGCGCCCGGTCAGCGCGACCTGGGCGACGGCGCGGCGCACGGACGCGGGGCGGGAGGCGTAGTCGTACGAGGCGTCGGAGGCGCACGGGGCGAGGATCTGCTCGATGGTCGAACCGGCCGTGGAGCCCGGGCACCCGGGGTCGTACGACGGGTCGAACTCCGCCCGGAAGATCTTCTGCGTCAGCCCCCAGTACGCCTTCTCGTGGTACGGCCACAGGAAGCGCGAACCGGGCGCGAACCCGGCGTCGATCAGGTCCTCGTCGGAGGCCCGGCCGAGGGAGCGGGCGACGGTGACCGGGAGACTCGTCAGCAGGTTGGGTCCGCGGGTCGTCCAGAGCACGCCCTCCCAGTCGACCCCGCCGTCGTACAGCTCCGGACGGTTCTCCAGCTGCCAGCGGGTCAGATAGCCGGCGTTGGAGATGCCCGTCATGTACGTGCGCTGCGGCGCCCGGCCGTAGCGCTGCCGTACGACCTTCTTCGCGGCCTTCGTCAGCTCGGTCACCCGGCGGTTCCACTCGGCGACCGCGTCGCCCGGCTCGCGCCCGTCGGTGAAGAAGTCCGGCCCCGTGTTGCCCTTGTCGGTGGCGGCGTAGGCGAAGCCCTGGGCCAGCACATGGTCCGAGATGAGGGTGTCGGTGGAGTACTGGCGCCGTGTGCCGGGGGCGCCGGTGACGACCAGGCCCCCGTTCCAGTTCTCGGGGAGCCTGATCACGAACTGTGCGTCGTGGCCCCACCCATGGGTCGCGTTGAGCCGTGAGTCGTCGGGGAAGTACCCGTCGATCTGGATGCCGGGGACGCCGGAAGGGTTCTTGGTCCCCTTCGCGGAGAGACCCGCCTGGTCGGCCATGTCGGTGTACGGGGTGCCGGCGAGCCCCGCCGTCGTCAGATCACCGAGGCAGGCCCTCTCCTGGTGCTCGGCGCCGGGGACGTGGATGCGGTGCTGCTCCGCGCAGGCCGGCGGAGGTCCGGACCGGGCTCCGGCGGGCGCGGCGGGACCGGCGACGGTCAGCCCGGTCAGGAGCGCGGCGAGCAGGGGGACGCCTCGGTTCAGGCGCATGGACGGCATGGACGGCCTCCGGTGGGACGGCGGGAAGGGGGGTGCGCCGCCACATCGTGCGGCGCGCCCTTCCTGCGCGACCATGGTCCGGGCCCACACCTCGGATCGTCGGCCCATGTGGGGCCCTGGGCTCCAAGGGTCAGGAAGCCCTGGGAGTCAGGAGGGACGTACCGCCATCGCGTCCAGGGCTTCCAGAAGATCCGGGAGCTTCGGGCCGCGTGCCACGGGGAGGACCTCGCGGGGCTCGTCGTCCAGGAGGACGAAGGCCATGTCGTCGGTGCGCGCGACCAGCGACCAGCCGGGGCCGTCGGCGCGCAGCATCCGCGCCCCGCCGGCGGCGAAGCTCGACCGCACACGGCCCACCGGCGGTGCGTCCTCCAGATAGCCGCGCAGCTCGGCGAGCGCGCGACGGACACCGTCGTAGGGGTCGTGCGGGAGGTCGTCCCGGGGGCCGGATACGGCAGCGGAGCTTTCGGTCGTGTCGCCGGGGGCGTCCTCGGGTGCTGCGGGGGCCCCGGGCACTGCGGGGACCCCGGGCACTGCGGGGGCCTCGGTCCCAGAGCCTTCGGCCGTCGCGGGCGCGTCCCCGGTGTCTTCGCCGCCCGCGTCATCATCCATCCGCGCCCGCCAGGACGCCCATTGCAGCGCCACCTCGTCGGCGCCGAGCCTTCGCTGGGCCGGCCCCCAGGCGGCGCCGTCCGGCGGAGTCAGCGGCGTGCGGTCGCCCTCCTCCGGCTCCGGATCGTGCGGGGCCGGAAGGTCCGGGGCGGCCGTGGCCACGGCGAGCGGCCAGCCCGGCAGCGCGGCCACGACCGAGCGCTCGTCGGGGGAGAGGTCGTACTCCATCCCGCAGTCCCAGGAGGCGATGGCCACCGCGACCAGCGACACGTCGTCGATGATCACGGTCCACCGGGCGCCCTCGCCGTCCTGGCCGAGGACGAGCCCGTACCCCTCGGCGTACGGCTCGAGCTCCAGCGCCGCACAGGCCGCCGGATAGTCGTCGCCCAGCACGCTCGGGAACTGCGCGGGCGTGAGCAGCACCGCGGTCAGCACGTACAGCGCATCGTCGTCGGCGGTAGCCACGTCAGCCTCCCCATCTGGTCGTCGGCGCACCTTAACCAGTGGGTAACCCGCGCGTCGAGAGTCCCCGGAAGGAAAGTGACACGGCAGATTCCGTACGGCTCAGGCCCCCGGCAGTCCGAGGAGCGACCGGGCCACCGTCTGCGGCGACTCGTCGCGCTCACGGGCGAGCGCGATCACCGCGCGGCAGGCGAGCTCGTTGATGCCGAAGGAGAGGGCTTCGGGGGAGACCCAGGTGGCCGCCTCGTCCATCCGGTCCTGGTCGTCCTCGACGCTGCCGACCACGTAGACCGCGGCGGCTTCGAAGAGGTTGTGCTGCCGTCGTACCCGGGGCGGCTCGGGCGGCTCGCCCGGTGTCCGTCGCGCGGTCGGAAGGAAAGCGTTGAATATTGCTCGCATACGGGCCATGGCCTGCCGCCTTCCCCGGACACGGCTGCCCGGCACCTCCACGGTAGACAGGGAAGTGCCGGGACAGAAGGGCGCGTTGGGACCCTCTACGACGAGCAGGCTCAGCGGTCCTCGCGAACGGCGAGCACCAGGTAACGGTCGTTCTCGTCCACGTACTCGGCCATCCGCCATCCGGAACCGGAGAGAAGTGGGCGCAGATTGGGCTCGGCGCGCAGATCGTCGTCGGTGATCTGCCGGCCGTGGCGGGCGGCGAGGGCCGCTCGGCCGATCGGGTGGAAGAGGGCCAGCTGTCCGCCGGGGCGGACCACCCGGGCCAGTTCGCGCAGGTTCTCGGCGGGGTCCGCCAGGTGGGAGATGAGACCGGCCCCGAACACAGCGTCGAGCGCCCCGTCGCGCAGCGGCAGCCGGGCGACGTCCGTCAGCAGCAGGTCGGCGGACCCGTCGCGGCCGGCGCGTACCGCCTCCGCGAGCATCTCGGGTGTCAGATCGGCGCCGATGACGGTCCCGGCCGGACCCACTGCCGCACGCAGCGCGGGCAGGGCACGGCCGGTGCCGCAGCCCGCGTCGAGGACGGAGTCACCGGGGCGCAGCCCGAGATCGGCGACGGCCGCGGCGTAGGCGGGGCCGTCGTCGGGGAAGCGGGCGTCCCAGTCGGCGGCGCGGGAGCCGAAGAACTCCTGGACATGGGTGGGGTCATCGCTCATGCGTGCATGATGCCTCAGCCTCAGGGGTGAACGTCCTGCGCGCACGTTCGAGCGCGGCACGATCGTTCTGGAACATCTCTGTGTCATATTCCATCAGGTTTCGAAATGCGCCCCCGATGCGCCCCCCTGTGCGGACTACCGTCCCTGGGCCATGGGACACCTGGACCACGCCACCTTCGGCTGGCTGACACCTGTGCTGTCGTACGCGATGGCCTGCACAGGCGCCGCCCTCGGGCTGCGCTGCACCGTACGAGCGCTCGACGCGACCGGCCGATCGCGACGCAACTGGCTGCTCACCGCCGCGTCCGCCATCGGCACCGGCATCTGGACGATGCACTTCGTCGCGATGCTCGGATTCGGCGTGACCGGGACCGACATCCGCTACAACGTTCCGCTGACCATTCTCAGCCTGATCATCGCCATGGCCGTCGTCGGAGTCGGCGTCTTCGCCGTCGGGTACGGCCGCGACCGGACCCGCTCCCTCCTGATCGGCGGCCTCACGACCGGCGTCGGCGTCGCGAGCATGCACTACATGGGCATGGCCGCCCTGCGGCTGCACGGGCGGGTGATGTACGACCCCCTGCTCGTCGCGCTCTCCGTCGTCATCGCGGTCGTCGCCGCGACGGCGGCACTGTGGGCGGCGCTCAACATCCACGCCCCGGCCGCCGTGGCGGTCGCCTCGCTGGTCATGGGCGCTGCGGTCAGCAGCATGCACTACACCGGCATGTTCGCCGTCCGCGTCGAGGTCGCCCCCTCGGCGTCGGCGCTTCCCGGGGCCACGGCCATGCAGTTCATCTTCCCCCTCGCGGTGGGTCTCGGCTCCTATCTCTTCATCACGTCGGCCTTCGTCGCCCTCTCCCCGACGGCCGGGGAACGCGCCGCGTACGCCTCGGCCGAGCGTCTCACCGAGCCCGACGAGCGCGCGGTCGACGTGGCACCGCCCGGCTACCACCCGGAACCGGCCGTCGCCGACAGCGCGGGCGGCGCGGCCTCCTACGCCTACCCGGTGGGCCCGGTGGACGGCGGGCGGGCCCGCACCTAGCCCACACCTGGCCCGCATCTGGCCCACCTCCGGGCCATCCCGGGTCGCAGCCGCAGCCGCAGCCCGCAGCGCGGCCCGCGCGAGGGACGCACACCGCACCAGGACAGACGCAGCCGGAACGAGGAGGCCATGCGAACTCCCCGCAAGACCCAGGACGCCGACACCCCGGCACCGCCGCAGGCGGCGCGCGGACGGCGCGCGCACGCAGGGCCGCCCGCCGACGAACCCCCGGAGCGCGCCCACGACGCCCAGGCCGACCCGGCCGGGCCGGGTGGTCTGGCCGGGCCGCCCGCCCCGCCCCGACGCCGTGGCCTGCGCCCCCGCACCGTCCGCGCGAAGATCGTCTCGCTCCTGATGGTCCCCGTCGTGTCGCTGCTCGCCCTGTGGGGCTTCGCCACCGTCACCACCGCTCAGGACATCTCCCGGCTCCGCCAGCTCCAGCGGGTCGACGCGGAGATCCGCGAACCCGTCGCCGCCGCCGTCACCGCGCTGCAGGCCGAACGCCGCGCCGCCGTACGCCAGGTCGCCGTGCCAGGCGCCGGACGCGTCACCGAGCTCAAGGAGCAGATGCTGCGCACCGACGCCGCCGTCGCCCGGCTCCGCCTCGACGCCCGGCACACCGTCGGCGACACGGGAGACCTGCCCCGTGACGTCGCCGACCGGATCGGCCGGTTCGTCACCAAGGCGGAGGGCCTCGGCCGGCTCCGCACCGCCGCGGCCGCCGGGAAGGCCGACTGGGACCAGGTGTTCACCGAGTACACGGCCGCGATCACCGCCGCCTTCGCCGTCGACGGCGCACTCACCGGCATCCAGGACGCGGAGATCGGGGCCGACGCGCGCGTGCTGCTCGAGTTCGGGCGAGCGGGCGAGATGCTCGCCCGGGAGGACGCCCTGCTCGGCTCGGCCCACCTCGGCGGAGAGTTCAGCGCCGAAAGGCTTCGGCAGTTCACCGGGGCCGTCGAGACCCGCCGCACCCTCACCGAGTCCGCCACCGCCGATCTGCGCGGCCCCGAGCGCGCCGCCTGGGAGAAGCTCGTCGCCCAGCGCGGCTACCAGCAGCTCACCGCCGCGGAGGACCGGGTACGCGTCGCCGCCCCCGGCCGCAAGGCCGCCCAGGCCGTGCCCGCCGCCACCTGGGACGACGCCATGGCCGTCGTACGCGGCGGGCTCACCAACATCGAGACGGACGCCCGGCGTGCCGCGGCCGACCGCGCGGACCCCTTCGCGGGCGGCGCGCTGACCGCCGGCGGTGCCGCTGTGCTGCTCGGCCTCGCCGCCGTCGCCGCCTCCCTCGCCATCTCCGTACGCATCGGCCGTGCCCTGGTCATCGAACTCGTCAGCCTGCGCAACACCGCTCTGGAGATCGCCCGCCGTAAACTTCCGGCCGCCATGCGCCGGCTGCGAGCCGGCGAGGAGCTCGACGTGCACGCCGAGGCCCCGCCGGGACCCGCTCCGGGGGACGAGATCGGGCAGGTCGGGGAGGCGCTGACCGTCGTCCACCGGGCGGCTCTCTCCGCCGCCGTGGAGCGCGCCGAACTCGCCAGCGGCATCTCCGGCGTCTTCGTCAACCTCGCCCGCCGCAGCCAGGTCCTGGTCCACCGTCAGCTCAACCTGCTGGACAGCATGGAGCGCCGGGTCGACGACCCGAACGAGCTCGGCGACCTCTTCCGGCTCGACCACCTCACGACGCGGATGAGGCGGCACGCCGAGAGCCTGATCATCCTCTCCGGCGCCGCCCCCGGCCGGGCGTGGCGGATGCCCGTCCCGCTGACCAACGTCGTACGGGCCGCCGTCTCCGAAATCGAGGACTACGCGCGCGTGGAGGTGCGCCGGCTCCCGGAGACGGCCGTCGTCGGCGGCGCCGTCGCCGACCTCACCCACCTGCTGGCCGAACTCATCGAGAACGCCGCCCAGTTCTCCCCACCCCACACCAAGGTGCGGATCAGCGGGGAACCGGTCGGCAACGGCTACGCCCTGGAGATCGAGGACCGCGGTCTCGGCATGGGCAAGGAGAGTCTCGCCGAGGCCAACACCAGGATCGAGCAGTCCGAGGCCCTCGACCTGTTCGACAGCGACCGGCTCGGCCTGTTCGTGGTCAGCCGGCTCTCCTCCCGCCACGACATCAAGGTCCACCTGCGGACCTCGCCGTACGGCGGTACGACAGCGGTCGTCCTGCTCCCCAACGACGTGCTGCAGGGCGCGCTCCCTCCCGGGCGGGGCACACCGAACCCGCGGGCGTCCGAGGACATGCGCGCCGACGCGTCGCACGGCTACGCACCGCCCGGCACGCACGGGGAGCGCGGGCGCGCCGAGGCCGGGCCGCAGACATCCTCCCCGCGCCACCGGCAGCAGCCCGCCCCCGTGGCACCCGCACCGCCCCAGGCGCAGCCCCTGCCACGCCCGCCACGGATCCCGGCCCTGGCGGGGCAGCCGGAGGGCTCGGAGGCAGGCTCCCCCGAGCAGCCGCCGGCCGGGGTCACCACCCTGCGCCAGCGCGGCCGTTCGGCCCCGCCACCGCAGCCCCCGCACACCTCGCAGGCCGCGCAGCCCCGGTCGGCACCGACAGGCCCCGGCCCCGTCGACGAATCCGGCGATCTGCCCCGCCGCGTGCGCCAGGCCAACCTCGTACCGCAGCTGCGCGAGGCGCCGCCGGCCGACCTCCCGGCCACCCCGGCGGTCCAGGGCGCGGAGGAACGCACCCCTGAACAGGTCAGGGACCGCATGACCGCCTACCGCGACGGCTGGACGCGCGGCGGCGGCGCGGCCCCCGGCACCCGGCGCCCCCTCGGCCCCGGCTCCGGCCGAGCCTTCGGCAACGACCCCGGCACAGGCCCGGCCACCGGCCCGGGCAGCGACCTCGACCGTGACCACGACCGTGACTACGGCCGCGACTTCGGCAGTGAAGGAGACCACGCATGATCGACCACGAGAGGATGTCCCACCACCGTTCCGGTGAACTCGACTGGCTCCTCGACGACCTCGTCGCCCGGGTCCGCGAAGTCCGTCACACGGTCGTCCTGTCCAACGACGGGCTGGCCGTCGGCTCCTCCAGCGGCCTCAGCCGGGAGGACGCCGAGCACCTGGCCGCCATCGCCTCCGGATTCCACAGCCTCGCCAAGGGCGCGGGCCGCCAGTTCCACACCGGGGGCGTGCGCCAGACGATGGTGGAGATGGACGACGGCTTCCTGTTCGTCGCCGCCGCGGGAGACGGTTCGTGTCTCGCCGTCCTCAGCTCGGTGAGCGCCGACATCGGGCTCATCGCCTACGAGATGGCCCGCCTGGTCAAGCGCGTCGGCGAGCACCTGCACACCCCACCGCGGCTCACCGGCACCCCGCCGGCCGCAGGCTGACCGGAGACACCGGAGACGCCCATGAACGAGGACAGCGTCGGTGACGGCCAGGCCGTGCCGGGCAGTCAGTGGTACGACGCGGACGCGGGGCCGCTCGTCCGGCCGTACGCGATGACCGGTGGCCGTACGAAGCCGGGACCCAGCAACGTACGGTTCGACCTCATCGCACTTGTCGTCGTCGACGACAACCCGCCCGGCCCGGCCGAGGAGTCGCTCCTCGGCCCGGAACACCGGGCCCTGCTCACCCTGTGCCGGGCCGAGACGCAGTCGGTGGCCGAACTCGCCGCCGACGCCGACCTGCCCGTCGGGGTCGTCCGTGTTCTCCTCGGCGACCTCCTCGAAGCGGGCTTCGTCAAGGTCAGCCGACCCGTACCGCCCGCCCAGCTGCCCGACGAACGGATCCTGAGGGAAGTCATCGATGGCCTACGAGCGCTCTGACAGCAGCACCGGCGCGGGCGGCGGCGTGGACACCACGGCCCTCGCCCTGAAGATCCTGGTCGCCGGCGGATTCGGCGTCGGAAAGACCACCCTGGTGGGCGCGGTCAGCGAGATCCGTCCGCTGCGCACCGAGGAACAGCTCAGCCGGGCCGGGGAGACCGTCGACGACACCGGAGGCGTCGACCAGAAGACCACCACCACCGTGGCGATGGACTTCGGCCGCATCACGATCCGGTCCGGGCTCTCCCTCTACCTCTTCGGCACACCGGGCCAGGACCGGTTCTGGTTCCTCTGGGACGAGCTGTCCCAGGGCGCCCTCGGTGCCGTCGTCCTCGCCGACACGCGACGACTCGAGGACTGCTTCCCCGCGGTGGACTACTTCGAGCACCGCAAGATCCCCTTCGTCGTCGCGGTCAACTGCTTCGCCGGCGCCCGCAACTACGGTGCGCACGAGGTCTCGCGCGCGCTGGACCTGGACCGCGGCACGCCCGTGGTGCTGTGCGACGCGCGGGACCGGGACTCGGGCAAGGAGGTGCTGATCCGCCTCGTCGAGTACGCCGGGCGCGTGCACACGGCCCGGCTGCTGGACTCGGTCGGGTGAGGGAGTCGGGAGGCCCGGGGTCAGTCGGAGACTCCGCCCTGGGCGACCACCTTGTCGATCCGTACGCGGACGAGCAGTTCGCCGGGCACCCCGTTGCGCTCGCCGAACTCCTCGGCGCGGTCCTCGCCCATGTAGCGGCCGCCGATACGGGCGGCCCAGCGGCGCAGTTCGAGCGGGTCCTCACTGATCTCGGCGCGGCCCTGGAGGGTGACGAAGGCGAACGGCGGCCGGTCGTCGTCGACGCACAGCGCCACCCGCCCGTCGCGGGCCAGATTGCGGCCCTTCACGGTGTCCTTGCCGGTGTTGAAGACGAAGTCGTCGCCGTCGAGCACGAACCAGATCGGGACCACGTGCGGACTGCCGTCGTCGCTCACGGTCGCCAACTTGCCGGTACGGGTTCCCGCGGACACGAAGGCCCGCCATTGCTCCTGGGTCATCTTTGCCATGCGTCCATGGTGCGGCACGCACGGCGCCCAGGGGTGCTTGCTCTGTCCACGACAGTGCGTAAGGCTTGCCCGCGACACGCGGACCGCGGGGACTTCGGGTCGACGGGGACGCCACACACAGGGGGAAGGACCGACACATGGCGCTGGACAAGGGACTGGACTGGCTCCTGGACGACTTGACCCAGCGGGTCGAGTACATACGGCACGCGCTGGTGCTGTCGAACGACGGGCTGGTGACGGGCGCGAGCAGTGGTCTGGAGCGGGAGGACGCCGAGCACCTGGCCGCGGTCTCCTCCGGTCTGCACAGCCTGGCCCGTGGCTCGGGCCGGCACTTCCAGGCCGGCCGCGCGCGACAGACGATGGTCGAGTTCGACGAGGCCCTGCTCTTCGTGACGGCGGCGGGCGAG
Source organism: Streptomyces sp. NPDC046712 (assembly GCF_040645695.1). Taxonomy (NCBI): domain Bacteria; kingdom Bacillati; phylum Actinomycetota; class Actinomycetes; order Kitasatosporales; family Streptomycetaceae; genus Streptomyces; species Streptomyces sp. NPDC046712. Next base: position 138,637 of record NZ_JBEYYW010000014.1, read on the forward strand.
GGCAGTTGCCTGTGCGTGCTGAGCGGAGCGGAGGCGGACGTCGGCCAGGTCGCGTACGAGATGACACTGCTGGTGAACCGCGTCGGTGAGCATCTCGGAGTGGAGGCACGGCAGCCGGGCCGGGCGGGCATCGCCGGGCTCTGAGGTTGTCCACAGGGGCGACTCGGGGTCGTCCGACGACGCCTTGTGCGGTTGTCCACAGGTCGAGCGGGAGTGGAGCGCCGCGGGCTACGGTCGTCACCGAGAGTATTCGTCGCTCACGGGGGAGACCGTCATGACGGTGGATGAAGGCACGCGCGCACTGGCACCGACGCGGGCAGCGCAGGAACTGGAACTGAGGCGCGACGAGTTCCAGCTCGCCGTTCAGCTGGGGCTGGTGAGGACGGTGCCGGGCGTGGCGCCCGGTGCGCCGAGGGGCCCGGGGGCCGTCGGCCCCCTCGGCCCACCGGGCGGGCGGCGCCGGGTGGAGCAGGCCGAGATCGACCGGCTCAGGGCGGCACCGGACTTCCCGGACGGACTGCGCGAGCGGGTCCGCACGGTCGGCACGACGGAGGCGGCCGGGCTGCTCTCCGTGACGCCGGACCGCTTCACCAAGCTGGCCAGGACAGGACACTTCAGCCCGGTGCGGTTCTATCTGAACCGCTATCGCGCGGTGGTCTGGCTCTATCTCGTGGGTGAGCTGGCCGAGTTCGCCCTGACTCGGCAGAGCCTGCTGACCGGAAGGCTGCCGCAGGAGATCCGCGAACGGATCGACGGAGGGGAGGACCGGCGGCCCCGTAACTGGCGGGCCAGGCGGCTGGGGCTGCTGCTCCGCGCGACCGAGGACCCGTGGGTGCGGGCGGCGGCGATCGCCTCGCTCCTCGACCCGGCCCAGCTGGCCGAGGTCGTCGACGACCCCTACGAGCGCACCCATCTGGACCGGCTGCGCCCGGAACCGCCCTCCGGGCGCCCGGAGTCGGCGGCCTCCCGCGAGATCGCGGACCGGCTGATGCTGGCGGACGACCCGGACGAGATCCTCTGGCACCGGATGAGCCTGGCCATCGCCCTGGACGAGGCCCGCGCGGACCGCCCGGCCCCGCGCCCGGACGGGGGAGCCGGGCAGGCAGTGGCCAGACCGCCCCGCCCGGCGACGCTGCCACGGCCCTCCGCCCACCGCACCCGCCGCGGCCTCCTCGACCGCCTCCGCCGCCGCAGGACAGAGACCGCCGGAGACAAGGAGGCGGTGGTGCCGGGCTAGGGGCTGTCCAGTCCTGGGGGTCCCGATGGGCGGGCGCTGGGGCCGACGTGCGGCTTTGTGTGCGCGCGGGGGAGGATGGGGCCATGCTTCTGGCCCGAGTCGCGGACGCTTCCCAGCAGGTCGCCGCCACCTCCGCCCGCTCGCGGAAGATCGCCGTGCTGGCCGAGCTGTTCTCGGAGGCCGCGCCGGAGGAGAGCCCGCTCGTGATCGCGTACCTCTCCGGCCGCCTCCCGCAGGGGCGGATCGGCGTCGGCTGGAGCGTGCTCAAGGAGGCGATCCCGCCGGCCGTGCCGCCCGCCGAGCAGCCCACGCTCACGCTCGCCGGCACCGATGCCGCCATGACCGCGCTCGCGGCAGTGTCCGGTGCCGGTTCGCAGGCGCAGCGGGCCCGGCTCGTCCGTGAGCTGATGGCGGCCGCCACTCGGCCGGAGCAGGAGTTCCTGCTGCGGCTGCTCTCCGGCGACGTGCGCCAGGGCGCTCTCGACGCCATCGCCCTGGAGGGCGTCGCGCGGGCCGCCACGGTTCCCTCCGCCGAGCTCCGCCGCGCCGTGATGCTGGAGGGGTCCCTGCCCCGCGTCGCCCAGGCCGTGCTCGCGGACGGCCCGGCCGCCCTCGGCGCCTTCGCCCTGCGGGTGGGCACCCCCGTCCTGCCCATGCTCGCCCACACCGCGGGCTCGGTCACCGAGGCCGTCGCCGGGCTCGGCCCCTGCGTCGTCGAGGAGAAGCTGGACGGCATCCGCATCCAGGTGCACCGTGAAGGGGACCAGGTCCGGGTGTTCACTCGTTCCCTGGACGACATCACCGGGCGGCTGCCCGAAGTGGTCGCCCGCGCTCGGGAGATGACGGCCGACTCGTTCATCCTGGACGGCGAGGTCATCGCCCTGGACCCGGCCACCGGTCGGCCGATGGCGTTCCAGGACATCGCCTCGCGGGTCGGCTCACGCGTCGACGTCGAGACGGCCAGCGCCGCGCTGCCGCTCGCGCCCGTCTACTTCGACGTGCTCGCAGCGGACGGCGAGGCCCTCATCGACCGCCCCGGCCAGGAGCGGCATGCTGTCCTGGCCCGCCTGCTTCCCGAGCCCCTGCGGGTGCGTCGGTTCGTCGTCGACGACCCCGGCTCGGTCGCCCAGGTCGAGGCTGCGGAGCGGTTCTTCTCCGACACGCTGGCCCGGGGCCACGAGGGAGTGCTGGTCAAGGCGCTGGAGGCGCCGTACGTGGCAGGCCGGCGGGGCCGCACCTGGCTCAAGGTCAAACCCGTGCACACCCTCGACCTCGTCGTCCTCGCCGCGGAGTGGGGCCACGGCCGTCGCACCGGACTGCTCTCGAACCTCCACCTCGGCGCCCGCGCCGCCGACGGCACGTTCGTGATGCTGGGCAAGACGTTCAAGGGCCTCACCGACGAGATGCTGCGATGGCAGACCGAGAAGCTGGGCGAACTGGCCGTGGACGACGACGGATTCACCGTACGCGTGCGCCCCGAGCTCGTCGTCGAGATCGCCTACGACGGCCTCCAGCGTTCCACCCGCTACCCGGCGGGCGTCACGTTGCGCTTCGCCCGAGTCGTACGTCACCGCCCCGACAAGCCCGCCGCCGAGGCCGACACCGTGGAGCAGGTGACCGGCCAGGCCTGAACCGGGGCGGTCAGCCTCCGTCCTTGCCCTCGTCGCCGTCGTCGTGAGGGTTCGTGTAGCGCCTCCGCACCCAGAGCGGCAGTACGAACCAGCAGAGCAGGTACCAGGCGACGAGTCCGCTCACCAGCCAGGGCACGTACGAGGCCTGGGTCGCCACGCGCAGGACCAGCAGCAGCGCCGACGCCAGCGTCGCGAGCAGCAGCAGGAGCCCGATGAACGTCAGCCGGGAGGCCCAGACCACGGCATGCGGTTTGATCCGCCGTCCCGCCACCAGCCGATGGAAGGAGACCGGTCCGATCAGGGCGCCCGTGGCCGCCGCGCCCAGTGACACCGTGATGACGTAGATCGTGCGGTCGGCCGACCGGAGCTCGGGGAAGCGAGTCGTGAACACGACCGTGAGCAGAAAGCCGAAGAGGATCTGGACGCCCGTCTGAGCGACCCGGATCTCCTGCATCAGCTCGCTCCACCGCCGGTCCGCGTTCTCCTCCGGCGTCTCGTGGCGGCCTCGGAAGAGACCACGGTCGTCCGTCTGCTCCCTGCCGGGCCGACTGGTCATGACGCCTCCCGATGTCGCCCACTCCTGGCGGGTAACCGCTCACGGTGACCTCAACCTGATGGTCTCCGAAGAGCGGCTCCCGTGCGCGCCGCGGCAGCCCCGTGTATGGCGGACCGAACCTCGCGGGACGCCCGCGTGCGAGGGATGCTGGAATCGGCAGGACGACCGGCCCGCCAGGCCGCGAGGAGATGAGCGACGTGTACGACATGCACATCGACACCGATGTCACCGTGCAGCTGAGCGACTGCAACCGGGAGGACGCCCAGGCCGTGTTCGACGTCCTGGACCACGTCTACGAGCTCGAGGACATGACGGCGCCCGGCCCGCGGGCGGCCACGGCACCCGAGGCCACGGTCTGGATGGCCACTTTCGACACGGCCGCGGGCCGCCACGAGGAGATCGCCCCCGTTCATCTGAACGGAATGGTCGGAGCGCTGCTGACCGGCGGCTACCACGCCGTCGACGAGATGGAGAAGACGCTCGCCGCCACCTTCGACATCCAGTCGCTCCAGTCGGTCTCCGGCGACCAGGAGACCGAGGCCCGGCTCCTGCTCGCCTCCCGCTGACGGGCCGGCCCCCGCGGCAGGCGCTCACGGACGCCCCGGGCGGAGCGGACGGGCCCCGCCCGGGGCACACGTGTGCCCCGGAACAGCCGCAACCCAGGAACGGATCACTGCCCCACCCCCTGCGCAAGGCATCTATACACCGTGTGTAGAGTGCTCGGCGTGCCACTCGACAACCGCCCTGACCAGGCACGAGTGGCTTTTCGAAGTCGTCGACGGGGAAAGCGGGTTGCCACATGTTCCGAACCAGGCCGGGGAAGCGCCGTGGATCGGCCGTCGCCCTTCTGGCGGCGGCCTCTCTGATGCTGGCGCTCAGTGGCTGCGGGGTCGACCCGATCACCCCAGGCGACGCGCGGGGCGAGGCCGCCGGCTCCGACGACAAGGCGGGGGACGGCAAGGCTGGGGCGGGCACCGGCGCGGTCGACTGCGGCAAGGTGAAATGCATCGCGCTCACCTTCGACGCCGGACCCGGGAAGGACACGCCGCACCTCCTCGACGTCCTCAAGGAGAAGCAAGTTCCGGCCACCTTCTTCCTGCTCGGCAAGAAGCATGTGGACCGCCATCCCGAGGTGGTCAAGCGCATCGCCGACGAGGGGCACGAGGTCGCCAATCACACCTGGACCCACCGCATCCTGACCGATCTGGAGGCCGAGGAGGTACGGGACGAACTCTCCCGCACCCAGGAGGCGATAGAGAAGATCACCGGGCGCAGGCCCACCCTGATGCGGCCGCCGCAGGGGCGCACCGATGGCACGGTCTCCGAGGTGAGCCGCGAACTCGGGCTCGCGCAGATCCTGTGGAGCGTCACGGCCAAGGACTACTCCACGACCGATTCCACGCTCATACGGCAGCGGATACTCGACGGCGCCCAGGGTGACGGGATCATCCTGCTGCACGACATCTACGACGGGACCGTTCCCGCCGTCCCCGGGATCATCGACGAGCTGAAGAGGCGGGGCTTCACATTCGTGACCGTGCCGCAGTTGCTGGCGCCGGGCCAGGCCGTGCCGGGCGAGGTCTACCGTCCGTAGCGTGAGATGTGAGATAGGTGAAAACGGGGTGAGGTGTCTCACACCGGTCACCTCGGACACCGCGGAACACCGCATGAAGGTTTATCGTTCATGCATATGTGACTGCGAAGGGGCCTGGTCCCCGAGTCCCCCCTTGAGGTGACCGCCTCTCGCCGTCACGGCGAACGGCCCCGGTTGGAATCCCCCGTCCAACCGGGGCTGTGTCGTTCCCGGACATCCGGACATCTTCCGCAGGCGCAGGCAGCCCTCCGACGGCGCGCACTCCGGCGCGTTCGACCCCTTCGAGTGACCTCCCGCATGGGCCGCTCCCGCCCGGGCAGTGATCGCCCCGGGCCGTGACGATCACGACGACGGCCCGCTGACCAGGCGCTTCACAAGGGGGACCGTCATGCTTCGCAGGACCGCGCACGTCCGCCGCGCCGTCGGGACGCTGGTCGCCGCGCTCCTTCTCGTGGGCTGCTCCACCGCCACACCCGGACCGACCGTCCCGCCGACGCCCCAGGCACAGGACGAACTGCTCAGGACCGTCGAGCGCACCCTCGTCGACAGCTGTCTCGGCGCCCGAGGACTCACCCTCGCCGTCCGGCCGCGCACGGACGACGACGACCGGCGCCTGCAGGCAGCCCTCTTCGGCGCCGGCCCCCACGAGCTGTCCCTCACACTCGCCACCGGTCACACCGTCACCGCCCACACCGACGGCTGTCTCGCCGCCGCCCGGCAGACCCTCTACGGCGACCAGACCCGCTGGTTCCGCGCCCAGGTGACCGTCGACAACCTGCGCGCCGAAGCCCAGGCGCGGATGAAGGACGATCCCGCCCACCGATCGGCGCTGGAGCGCTGGATCCGGTGCGCCGCCCCGCCCGGCGCCCCGCGCCCCGAACGCCCGGACCCCGCCGTCGCCGTCCGGTGCGAGCGCGAGAGCGGCCTGGCCGACGTACGCGCCCGGCTGGAACCCGCCGAGCTGGCGGAGGTGCGCGCCCTGCGCGCCGATCAGCTCACCTCCTACCGGCAGTTGCGCACCCGCGCACTGCGGCGGGCAGCCGAACTGTCCGCAGGCACCATCACAGGGAAAGGCACCCACACCTGATGAAGCGCATGCTCACGACCACCGCCGCGGCTCTGCTCGCCCTCGCCGGCGGCCTCGCTCTGACCACGCCGGTCCAGGCGGCCGACTGCCCGAGCGGCCACTTCTGTACCTGGCAGGAGGCCAACTTCGGCGGTCAGCGCGCCAACTGGAGCGGCGACGACGGCTGGTGGGAGAGCTGGATCGCCGACACCGACTCCTCCTGGGCCAACCACGGCATCTCCGGAGCGGGGGTCAAGGACCACGTCCGGGTGTTCGAGAGCGCCTGGCAGGGCGGCGCCATGACGATCTGCCTGACGCCCGGCCAGGAGGTCGGCTACAACGGCGCCGCCAACGACCGCGGGGACTCCCACACCTGGGCGATGAGCTGCTGAACCGAGCCCCGGGCCGCCCGACCGGCCCCGCACCACCGACGGTGCGGGGCCGGTCGGGCCTCGGGCGGTCCTGACCGCCCGAGGACCCCGCGGCTCGGGGCGTACGCCACGAACTCCCGGCCTGGTCGCCCAGGACCCGGTGTGTCAGCCTTCCGCGCCGAGCCAGAGGTCGGGGCCGAAGACCTCGTAATGGACGGCCGCCGCCGCCACTCCGCCGGCCAGCAGGTCGCCGCGTACCTGTCGCATGAAGGGAAGGGGGCCGCAGAGGTACGCCGTCACGTCGGCGGGGACGTCGAGTGCGGTGACGTCCGCGCGGCCGGAGCGGGCGTCGGCGGTGTCGCCCGGCTCCTCGTACCAGAGGTGGAGGGAGCCCTGCGGCAGCGCGTCGACCAGGCGGCGCAGCTCCTCGCGGTGCGCGTGGTCCGCGGGGGAACGGTCGGCGTGCACGACGGTCACCGGGCGGGTCGAGCCGGTGGCGGCGAGGCGGTCGAGCATGGCCAGCATCGGCGTGCTGCCGATCCCCGCGGAGGCGAGGAGCAGAGGGCCCTCGCCCTCGGGCAGGACGAGGTCCCCGAACGGGGCGGACACCTCGACGGAGTCGCCAACGCGCGCGTGCTCGTGCAGCCAGGTCGACACCTCGCCGGCGGGGTCGCCGTCGACGCGCTTCACCGTGATCCGCCACTGAGGGCCTCCGGGCGCGGCGGAAAGGCTGTACTGGCGGATCTGCCGGGCACCGTCGGGCAGTTCGACCCGCACGCTCACGTACTGTCCCGGCCGGAACGACCCCGCAGGCCGCCCGTCGATGTGCCGCAGGACGAAGGAGACGGTGTCGGCCGTCTCCTGGTGGCGCTCGACGATCTCCATCGGGCGGCGGACCTCGCCCTCCGCGACGCCCGTCTCCTGGTAAAGGCGGGCCTCCAGCGCGATGAGGGCGTTGGCCATCAGCCAGTAGACCTCGTCCCACGCCTGTGCGACCTCGGGTGTGACGGCCTCGCCGAGCACGTCGGCGATCGCCGCGAAGAGGTGCTCGTGGACGACCTTGTACTGCTCCGACGTGACGCCGAGGGAGGCGTGCTTGTGCGCGATCCGGGAAAGCATGACGTCCGGCCGGGCGTCCGGGCTGTCGAGGAGCGCCCCGGCGAACGCGGCTATCGAGCCGGCGAGTGCGCGCCGCTGGTCGCCGTTGGCCTGGTTGCCGCGGTTGAACAGATCCCGCAGCAGCTCGGGGCGGGCCGCGAACATCCCGGCGTAGAAGCGATCGGTGATGTCGCCGAGCGCGGCTCCGACGACGGGAAGAGTGGCTCGGACGACCGGGACGGCCTGCTCGGACAGCATCGAGACTCCAATTCTGGTAGATGATCTACGTATTTAAAGAGGGGTGTGACCTGCCGACGGCCGGTGGGCGTGGCAGGGGAAGGGGTTTCAGTCGTCGTGGCGCGCGCTCAGCGAGACGAGCACCGGCCCGGTGGGGGACTCGACCAGATCCGCGACGGTGAGCGGATCGAGTGTGCGGTAGAAAGCCTCCTGCGCCTCGCGGAGAGCTCCGCGCAGCCGACAGGCCGCGCGCAGCGGACAGGGGGTGTCGCCCTCGCAGGCGACGACCTCCTCCTCGCCCTCGAGCGTCCGTACGAGCCAGCCCACCGAGGCGCGCCGCCCTGTCTCGGTGAGGGCGAGGCCGCCGCCGCGACCGCGCCGCGCCTCCACGACGCCGAGATGCTGGAGTCGGGTGACCACCTTCGCCATATGGGCGTAGGGCACGGCCATCACCTCCGCCACCTCGCGCGTGGTGGCGGAGGGGTCCTGCCCGGGGGCTTCGGGGACCGCCAGGCGCATCACGGCACGCAGCGCCAGGTCGGTGAATTTCGTCAACCGCACGTCGTGGCCGTATCAAACAAGTATTTTGGACACCTATTAAGGGCCTGGGGAGGGGTGCGAAGGTCGGCGGGAGCGACCGGCGTGGCGGCGCCAGAGCCACAGGCCGCCCGTGACCAGGGGGGCGATGACCACGATCAGGGCGATCAGTGGCCACCGCGCGCCGGCGAGCTCCAGGTCGGTGAAGACGACCAGAGCCACACCTGAGACCGGTACCAGGATCGAAGCCAGTGCGCGCAGCGCGGCCGGCACCATGTCCGGCCGGAGGCGGGCGGCCCGTGGTGGAGGTGTGTCGCGGCTGCCGACGTAGTGGAGCGTCGCCCGCTCCATCAGCCGGGTGGTGGCCCGGTGGTACGACACGGCCAGGTATGGGAGCCAGACCAGCGGTGCCACGAGCCCGGTCAGGAAGACCAGGGCGAGGAGAGACCACTGGCCGAGCTGGGAGAGCTTGCTCCGGCTGTCGTCGTCGGGCGTGAGGATGCCGAGAAGACGGGCCATCCGCAGGATCAGGGCCCAGAGCGTGGCGATCCGGCCGGAGCCGGGCCGGGACCTGTCAGTGGGGGTGGGTGCGGGCGCGGTGCGGGCACGCAGAACGGCCCGGGCCGCCTCCGTGTCCTCGTACACCCCTTGCAGAACGAGCAGCTCGGCGGCGCGCTCGGGGGCGGTGGTGTCGCGGCCCTCGATACCGGCCAGTTCGAGCACGGTCCGTGCCTGCAGCAGCAGCGCACCGCAGAAGGCGAACGGAATGAGCACCATGAACGGACCGCCCACGAACGCCCCTTCGGCGGTGACCGCGCGGCGGCCCCGTGCCGCGACCCTGGCACGGAGCTCGGCGGGGGCCGCTTCCGGATGCTGCTCGCGCAGCCGCCGTGCGTTTCGGCCCGCCGCCGGGCCCATGTGCCGAAGGGCGAACTCCGCGAGCAGCTCCGGCAGCAGGCCCGGTGCGGCCCGGGCCTCCCGCAGCAGTGAGCGGGAGAGCTCGGCGGCCGGCGCGTCCGCGTCCTCGGCGGCGGCGCCGCCCGCGTTCGAGCCTGAGCCCGAGCCCGAGCCCGAGCCCGAGCCCGAGCCCGAGCCCGAGCCCGAGCCCGAGCCCGAGCCCGAGCCCGAGCCCGAGCCCGAGCCCGAGCCCGAGGCCGCGTCGGCGTCGGCGTCGGCGTTCGAGTCCGCGTCCGGGTTCGTCAGGACAGGACCTTGGCCTTCGCCCTCTCGAACTCCTCGTTCGTGATGGCGCCCTTGTCCTTGAGTTCGGCCAGCCGGGCCAGCTCGTCGACGCTGCTGCCCTTGCCCTCGCCGGGGGCCGTTCCGGCCGCCTTGCGGATGTACGACTGGAACGCGGCCTCGTTCTCCCTGGCCTGATCGAGATCCCGGCGGGTCATGCCCTTGCCGCGAGCGATCACATAGACCAGCACGCCGAGGTACGGGAGCAGGATGCAGAAGATCAGCCATCCTGCCTTGGCCCAGCCGTTCATCTCGTGGTCGCGGAAGATGTCCGTGATCACCTTGAACAGGAGGAACAGCCACATGATCCAGAGGAAGAACCAGAGCATGGTCCAGAAGACGTTGAGGAGGGGGTAGTCGTCCATTCCTGCACTCCGTTCCGGCCGCGGCCGCTGTCGGACCGCGCGTACGAGTGAGTTTTGCCCAACCCCGGTCCGCCCGCATGTCGGGGCCGACCCGCCCTGGACCCCACATGCGGTCCCTCAAGGCGATGCTTCTCGGCAGGTGACCGTCAGACCGTGCGCTTCCGCAGCGCCGCCAGTGCGCGGTCGGCGTGCGCGCTCATCCGCAGCTCGCTGCGGACCACCTCCAGGATCCGGCGGTCCTGGTCGATGACGAACGTGACCCGCTTCGTCGGTGCGAGCGAGAAGCCGCGCGTCACCCCGAACCGGTCGCGTATCGCTCCCTCCGGATCGGACAGCAGCGGGTAGCCGAGCGAGTGGCGGTCGGCGAACTCCTGCTGGCGCTCCACCACGTCGGAGCTGATGCCGACCGGGAGTGCTCCCGCCGCCCGGAACTCGCCGGCCAGATCGCGGAAGTGGCAGGCCTCGGCGGTGCAGCCGGGTGTGAGGGCCGCCGGGTAGAAGAACAGCACCACCGGCCCGTCCGTGAGGAGGTCGACCAGCGAGCGAGGTGTCCCCGTCTCGTCCGGAAGAGTGAAGTCCTCGACGATGTCACCGACGTTCATCCGGTCCGCCCCTTGTCCGCGACCGGCACCTCCGGTCGACGACCCGTGACGTTACCGCAGGGTAAGAAGGTGCGTCACCAGTCGCGGGCGACGGCCGGCAGACGGTCGTACAGGCAGGTGGAGGGGTCGCCGGTCGGGCCGGCCGGGCGGTGCCTCAGGCCTGCTGCCGTACGGCTCGGCGCTGATCCAGGATCGCGAGCACCTGCTCGCCCCAGCGCAGGTTCTCCTCCTCGAGGGAGCGGCCCCGCATCAGCGTGAGGTAGGGGCCGATCCGCTCCGCCTCGCGGAGGTACGTGGCCTCGTCCCGGCCTGCGAGCATCCACTCCCGCAGCCGCTCCCACCGCGCCAGCTTGCCCCGCGCCCACTCCATCCGCTCCTCGACGAAACCGCGCACCGCGTCGGTGTCGCCCTCGTCGCATGCCTGGACCTGGACCATCAGCTCGTCACGGATGGCGGTCGGACGCGGCGGCCGGGCCGTGTACGCCATGAGGTCCTGGCGTCCCGCGTCGGTGAGCGAGAACATCCGCTTGTTCGGGCGGCGTTCCTGTTGCACGACGCGGGCGGCGATCAGACCGTCGTCGGAGAGCCGGTCCAGCTCCCGGTAGAGCTGCTGCGGCGTGGCGGCCCAGAAGTTGGCCACGGACACGTCGAAAATCTTGGCCAGGTCGTATCCGGATGCCTCGCCCTCCAGGAGGGCTGCCAGGACCGCGTGCTTGAGAGACATCCGGACAAGCTAGCAGCCTCGTTGAGTAGTTTTGTCCGCACCTATTCAACGAGGGGCGCTCCCGCGGGCGCTCCGGGGAGCCGGGGCGCGGTCCAGTCGGCGTGCCGCAGGATCATGCGTACCGCCATGCCGGAGGGGGCCAGCCGCAGGGCCGCGTTGCGCAGGGCGACGGTCGCCGGGCCGGAGAGCTGCTGCCCCATGCGGCCGGCCTTGCGGGCGGCGACGGTGACCGACTGGGCCCGTGGGCGGCGCTCGGCGTCGTAGGCGGCGAGCGCCGCGGTGGTGTCGGGGCCGTGCGCGAGGGCGGCGGCGAGCACGACGGCGTCCTCCAGCGCCTGACAGGCGCCCTGGCCGAGGTTCGGGGTCATCGCGTGGGCCGCGTCGCCGAGCAGGGCGACCCGCCCGGACAGGAAGGACGGGAGCGGGGTGGCCAGTTCGTGGATGTCGTGGTGGAGGACGGCCTCGGGACGGGTCGCGTCGAGCAGTCGCGGGACGGGGTCGTGCCAGCCGGCGAACCGCCTGCGGACCTCGCCGAGCGGATCGGCGTGGCGCACCCCGGCGGGGGAGTTGAGGACGGCGTGCCACTCCGCACGGCCGTCGTCGAACGCGATGTGCCCGAACTCGACCCCGTGCCCCCAGGTGATCTCGAAGTCCGTGGGCAGGTCCAGCGGCCGTTCCGTGAGGGCGCGGAGCACGGTCGAGCCGCTGTACGCCGGGCCCGGGTGGTCGGGGAAGAGGGCGGCCCGGGTACGGCTGTTGACGCCGTCGGCGGCCACGACCAGGTCGGCGTCGAGGTAGGCGTCGAGGCCGGCGGCGGGTTCCGCGCCGGGAGTCGAGGACGACGGGGAGGCGGGAGAGGCCGGAGCGGCAGGGGAGTACGGAGAGGCCGGGGAGTCCGGGGAGCCGACGGGTCGCGTCCGGACGCGGACGCGGTCCGGCGCGGACTGGTCGACACCGGTCACCTCCACACCGACGCTCACGCTCTCGGGCGGCAGCGCGGCACGCAGCAGGCGGTGCAGAGTGGCGCGCGGGATGCCGACGATGGGTGTGCCGAGGGCGCGTTCGAGGGCGGCGCCGTCCATCCGGGCGAGCCAGGCTCCGTCCGGCGTGCGGGTGCCGCCCGTGTACTGGCCGCGCGCCGCCGCCCGCACGGCCGCGCCCACACCGAGTGCGTCGAGGGCGCGGATGCCGTTGGCGGCGAGCGAGATCCCCGCTCCGGCATCGTCGAGCACGGGTGCGCGCTCCACGATCCGCACCTCCCAGCCGACGTGCCGCAGCCCGATGGCGGCGGCGAGCCCACCGATGCCCGCGCCGACGACGACAGCGATGTTCCCCATGACGACCCAGCCCCTCTGTCGAACCGACCCATGTCCCACATTCTTCTACATCTGTAGAAAGCGTAGCGCGCGATCTCTACAGGTGTAGAAAGAGGGGGTGACCTCCGATCGACGTACCCTCCTCGCCGACGCCGCGCTCGGTGTCCTCGCCGACGCCGGGATGCGCGGGCTGACCCATCGAGCGGTCGACGCCGCCGCGAAGCTCCCGGCCGGTACCACCTCGGCGTACTACCGCACGCGCTCGGCCCTGCTCACCGCGCTGGTGCGCCGCCTCGTCGAGCTCGACCAGGCCGAGCTGACCGCGGCGGCGGAGCGCACTCCCGGGCCGCGCTCGGCGGCCGAACTCGCCCACGCCATCGACGCGCTCGTCGCCGCGCGCCTCACCGGCGAAGGGCGCCGGCGCTCACTCGCCCGCTATGCCTGCGCCGTCGAGAGCGTGCGCGACCCCGAGCTGCGCGAAATCCTGATCCCGCGCGAGAACCCGGGGCGCGACACGGTCCGCGACTTCCTCGCCGCCCAGGGGGTCGAGGACCCCGAGGGGCGCACACTGACGTTGCTCGCCTGTGTGGACGGTCTCGTGTTCGACCGGGTCGTGACGGGCGGGAGCGTCGCCGTCGAGGAGGTCGAAGGGCTGGTGGCGGCTGCGCTCCGGCCCGCCGGGGTGGAGGGTCGTTGACATGCAACCAGGCGGCTGCCTATCGTAGAGGCAGCTAAAAGGCTGCATGTTGAGGTGGGGCGATGGACGAGGTGTTCAAGGCACTGGCGGATGCGAGCCGGCGACGGCTGCTCGACAGCCTGAACGCCCGCAACGGCCAGACCCTGCGTGAACTCTGCGCGGGTCTGGACATGGCACGGCAGTCCGTCAGCAAGCATCTGGCGCTTCTGGAGGCGGCGGGGCTGGTGGTCACGGTGCGGCGGGGACGGGAGAAGCTGCACTATCTGAACGCCGCTCCGATCCACGCCATCGCGGATCGCTGGATCAGCCAGTACGCCCGCGAGCGCGTCCGTGCGCTCGCCGACCTGAAGTCAGCATTGGAGCAGAGCCCGATGGACAGCAACGCGTTCGTCTACACCACCTACATCCGCACCACCCCCGACGAGCTGTGGCAGGCCCTCACCGACCCGACCTTCACCCGCCGCTACTGGGGTGTCGCCTTCGAGTCCACGTGGACCGCCGGCTCGCCGATGGTCTGGGACGAGGGCGGTCGCAAGACCAGCGACCCCGAACAGGTGGTCCTCGCGGCCGAGCCCGGCCGACGACTCTCGTACACCTGGCACTCCTTCACGCCGGCCTGGGCCGAGGCGGTCGGCATCGGGGACGAGGTGTACGCGAAGCTCGCGAAGGAGCGCCGCTCCAAGGTGACCTTCGAGATCGAGCCGGCCGGGGACATGGTCAAGCTCACCGTCGTGCACGACGACCTGGAGCCCGACAGCACGATGCGCGGCATGATCGCCGAGGGGTGGCCGGCCCTGATCTCCAGCCTCAAATCCCTTCTGGAGACGGGCGAGGAGCTGCCCGAGCCGCCACGGTGACTCGGCCGGGGGCGCGGTGCGGGGGCGATCCCGGGCGTGCGCCGCGCGCCGATTGCTCTCGTCCGGCGCGTCCGGGCGGGCCCGGCATCCGCGTCCCCGAACTCTGGCGAGAAAGGGCCCCCGGCCCTGGCCGGAAACAGTGCGTCATGCGCGATCTGTCACGCTAACGTGCGCCCATGACCGCCACCTTGACCATTCTGACCGCGGGCTATGTCGGCCCGCGCACCGCGTCCACCGTCAGCCTGCTCCGTGACGGGGACACCGTGGTCGTCGTCGACCCGGGCATGGTCGCCGACCGCAAGCTGATCCTCGGCCCGCTGGCCGACGCGGGTGTGGCGCCCGAGCAGGTCACCGACGTGGTGTTCAGTCACCACCACCCGGACCACACCCTCAACGCGGCGCTCTTCCCCGCTGCCCGTTACCACGACCACTGGGCCATCTACGAGGACGACCTCTGGATCGACCGCCCCGCCGACGGCTTCGTGATCTCGCCCTCCATACGTCTCGCGGCCACACCGGGACACACCCCGGAGGACATCAGCACCCTCGCCGACACCGCGGACGGCCTGGTCGTGCTCACCCACCTGTGGTGGTCGGCGGACGGTCCCGTCGAGGACCCCTACGCCACCGACCCCGCCGCACTGCACGCCTCGCGCCGCGCGATCCTCGACCTGGCCCCCGCCCTGGTGGTCCCCGGCCATGGCGAGGCCTTCGTCCCCACCGCCGACACCCCTCGATAGCGCCGCCCGGATGCGCGGCGCCACCATCGGCATCGCCCGCGGCAGCAAGGACTTCTTCGACATCAAGGTCCAGTGGGCGACCCGGTCCCCTGGAGCGGCGAGTACCTGCACGCCGCCCCCGCCACGCCTCGGGAGCGCTCCTGCCCACACTCTGACCACCCCCGACGTCCGTCAGCCGGCGTCCCCGCCCGGCGTGACCAGACCCGTCTCGTACGCGAGCACCACCGCCTGCGCCCGGTCGCGCAGCGCCAGCTTCGCGAAGATCCGGGCCACATGGGTCTTCACGGTCGCCTCGCTCAACGTCAGGACCTCGGCCAGTTCCGTGTTGGAGAGCCCGCGTCCCATCAGGGTGAGCACCTCCCGCTCCCGAGGCGTCAGCACCGCCAGATCACGGTGGACCGCCGGCGCGTCGCCGCCCGTACCCGGAGCACGGTCGCCACCCGCGAAGCGCTCCACCAGACGGCGTGTGATCGACGGGGCCAGCAGCGCGTCCCCCGTGTCCACCAGCCGTACGGACGCGGCCAGATGCTCCGGCGTCACGTCCTTCAGCAGAAAGCCGCTCGCGCCCAGGGCCAGCGCCGCGTACACATAGCGGTCCAGGTCGAAGGTCGTCAGCATCAGGACCTTGCACCGCGGCGCCTCGGCCAGAATCCTCCGGGCGGCCTCCAGGCCGTCCATCCCCGGCATCCGGATGTCCATCAGGACCACGTCCGGTCGCAGCCGCCGGACCGCCGCGACCGCCTCGGCCCCGTCGCACGCCTCCCCGACGACCTCGATGCCGCGCGTGGTCAGGATCAGCCGGAATCCCGTACGGATCAGAGCCTGGTCGTCGGCGATGAGCACCCGAGGCGCCGGCGCGGCCACATCCTCCGCCCCCGCGCCCGTCATGCGCCGTCCAGCGGGATCCGGGCCCGGACGCGGTAGCCGCCGCCGAGGCGCCGTCGCGCGTCCAACTCCCCGCCGTACACCGCGACCCTCTCGCGCAGCCCGATCAACCCGCGGCCCGCACCCGCGTGGTCCCGGAGCGACAGCCTCGGCGCGGCGTCGCCGGACAACACGCTCGGACCGCTGTTGAGCACCTCCACCCGCACGTACCGTTCCCCGTACCGCACCGACACCTCCGCCTTCACCCCGTCGCCGTGCCTGAGCGCGTTCGTCAGCGCCTCCTGCACGATCCGGTACGCCGTCACGTCCACCCCGGTCGGCAGCGACCGCGGCTCGCCCGAGATCCGTACCTCCACCGGAAGCCCTGCGAAGGCGATGCGGTCGACCAGCGGACCGAGCCGGCCCAGACCGGGCTGCGGGGCGAGCGACGAGAGCTCCCCCGCGTGCGGCTCGCTGTACGGTTCGTCCTCGCCGCTCGGCGAGGGCGCGAGCAGTCCGAGCAGATGACGCAGCTCGGTCATCGTGTCCCGGCCCGCCGACTCGACGGCCTCGATGGCCTTCGCCGCCTCCTCCGGCAGCGTGGCGAGCACCTCACGGGCCGCCCCGGCCTGCACCACCATCAGCGCCACGTTGTGGCTGACGATGTCGTGCAACTCGCGGGCGATCCGGGCGCGTTCCTCCTCGACCGCGATCCGGGCCGCGCCCTCCCGCTCCCGTTCGAGCAGCCGGCGCCGGTCCTCCAGCGTCCTGCGCTGCAGCCGCCGGGCCCGTACCAGCGCCACCGCCAGCCATCCGGCCACCGCTCCGAGCACCACCAGAGCCCCGACCCACCCCACCCACGATCCACCCACGGGGCTCACCCTCGCAGAACACCAGGTCATCCGCATCATCACCGGGATGCAGCCGCATACATCCCCGGGATGACCCGGCCCGGCGAATACCTCGGTGGAGTGATGCTCCACCCGCGCCCGCTCCGTAGGTTCCTGCCATGACCACGGAAATCGACACGGCCACGGACCGGACGGACCAGATCGTCGTCCGCCTCGACGGCATACGCAAGGAGTTCGGGGAGACGACCGCCCTGGACGGGGTCTCGCTGGAGATCCGCAGCGGCGAGGCCGTTGCCGTCATGGGACCCTCCGGATGCGGCAAGTCCACCCTGCTGAACATGGTCGCCGGACTCGACCGGCCCACCTCCGGGAGCGTGCTCGTCCACGGCGACGAGCTCACCGGCATGAACGAGAGGGAGTTGGCCCTCTTCCGGCGGCGCCGCGTCGGCATGGTCTTCCAGTTCTTCAACCTGCTGGACGACCTGCCGGCGCTCGACAACGTCGCCCTCGCCGCGCAGCTCACCGGCACCCCGGCCGCGCAGGCCCGCCGCCGCGCCCTGGAACTCCTCGACGAACTCGGCATCGCCGACCGCCGTCACGCCTACCCGGCCGTGCTCAGCGGCGGCGAGCGCCAACGGGTCGCGGTCGCCCGCGCCCTGATGAACCGCCCGGCGCTGCTCCTCGCCGACGAGCCGACCGGGGCCGTCGACACCCGGGCAGGCGAACAGATCATGGACCTGCTCCTCGACCTCAACCAGATAGGGCAGACCCTGCTCCTGGTCACCCACGACGAGCGGATGGCGGCGCGCTGCGCCGGCCGGATCGTCGACATGCTCGACGGCCGTGTGGCCGGCGAGCGCAGCGTGGAGCGCACGGCATGAGCGCGGTGTGGCGCGCCTCGCGCGCGGCCGTCCGACGCCGCCGGCTCCAGACCTTCGTCATCGGCCTCGTCGTGTTCTTCTCCACCGCCACCACCGTGGTGGCCCTCGGCCTCCTGGAGGCGGCCTCCGGGCCCTTCGACAAGGGCTTCGCCCAGCAGCGCGGGGCGCACACCGTCGCCGCCTACGACGCGGCCAAGGTCTCGGACGATCAGCTGGCCGGGGCTGCCGGAACGCGCGGCGTGGCGGCGGCCGCGGGGCCGTATCCGCTGGCGGTCCTGAACGTCCCCGAGGGCAATCCGCCGCCGTTCGTCGGCCCCCTCCACGTGGTCGGCCGCTCCGGTCCGGACGGGGACGTGGACCGGGTCGATCTGTGGAAGGGGCGCTGGGCGACCGCCCCAGGTGAGATCGTCATCAACGACCCGCGGTCCGCGGTCGCCCTGCTGCCCTTCCAGGCGGAGAGCCCCGGCTTTCCCCTCGGCGACACGATCAAGGTGCCCGGTCTGCCGACCCTCACCGTCGTCGGCTACGCCCACAGTCTGAGCAACAGTGCCGACGGCTGGGTCTCTCCGACCCAGATCGACGCGCTCCGGCCGACCATGACGCAGATGCTCTACCGCTTCGACGACCACGCCACGGACGCCGACGTGGCGGCCGGGCTCGCGGCCGTCGGCGCCGAGCTCCCGTCCGACTCCCTGCTCGCCTCGCAGTCGTACCTCACCATCAAGCGGGACGTGGCCTCCGGCCCCGGCTCCTACGTGCCCTTCCTCGTGGTCTTCGGCCTCCTGGGCCTCGCGGTCGCCGTCCTGATCGTGGCGAACGTCGTCAGCGGCGCCGTGGTCTCCGGCTTCCGGCACATCGGGGTGCTCAAGGCCCTGGGCTTCACACCCGGTCAGGTCACGGCCGTCTACCTCCTGATGGTGACCGTCCCGGCCGTCGTGGGCTGCGTGATCGGCACCGCCCTCGGTGACCTGGCCGCCCGCCCGCTGCTGTCCGGCGCCTTCCAGGGGAGCGGCCTGCGCATCGAGGGGATCAGCCTCCGGGTGGAACTCGCCGCGCTGATCGGGATGCCGCTCGTGGTGCTCCTCGCGGCACTCGTCCCCGCCCTGCGGGCCCGTGGGCTCTCGGCGACCGAGGCGATCAGCGCGGGCATCGCACCGCGCGGGAGCGGCCGCGGAGCGCGGATGCAGCGCCGGCTCAGCGGGACGCGGCTGCCGCGAGCGGTCAGTCTGGGCCTCGGCATGCCGTTGGCCCGGCCCGGCCGTACCGCCCTGACCCTCTCTGCGATCGTGCTCGGCGTGCTGACGGTGACGTTCGCGACCGGCCTCGCCGACACGGTCGTGAAGGTGACCGAGGCCTCCGAGGAGGACACCGACGTCACCATGCGGCCGGCGAACCCGTTCTTCCGGGAGCCGACGGCGAAGGAGCGCAGCGATGCCGAGATGGAGGCGCTGCTGCGGTCCGTGCCCGGCGCGGTCGAGGTGACCTCGGACCTCATCGTCGGCCTCTCCCTCGTCGGTCGGGCGGACGACATCGACGGGTTCTTCCTGCGCGGCGACCACGCGGCGCTCGGACACGAGAAGCAGCTCGTCGAGGGGCGTTGGCTCGAGGGAGCCGGGGAGACCGTCGTGGCCTCGGAGTTCCTGAACCGGACCGGAACGAAGGTGGGCGACCACCTGACCGTGGACCTGGCCGGGAAGCGGACCGAGGTGACCGTCGTCGGCGCCACGATGACCGGTGAACCGGACCGGCTGATGTTCGACCGGCGGACGCTGACCCGGCTCGACCCGGCGTACCGGCCGGAGACCCACCAGTACCGCTACCACGTCAAGCTCGACGCGAACACCTCGCCGGAGCAGTACGCGGCGGCGGTGGACCGTGCGGCCGGCCCTGGCCTCCACCCCATCCATGGGTCGACCGCGTCCTTCACAGTGGCCGTCGTCAGCCTCTCCACCGCCCTGTCCCTGATGCTCGGCACGGTCGCGGCGCTCGGCGTCTTCAACACCGTCGTCCTCAACACCAGGGAGCGCCGCAGGGACATGGGGATGCTCAAGTCGATCGGGATGACCCCACGTCAGGTGATCGCCATGGTGGTGACCTCGATGGCGGCGCTCGGGGCGATCGGCGGTCTGATCGGCGTACCGCTCGGGATGGTCGCGCACCGGGTGGTCGTACCGCTGGTGGCCGAGGCCGCGCTGGTGACGCTCCCGAGGTCGGTACTCGACGTCTGGGCCGCCCCCACGCTCGCCCTGCTCGCCCTGGCCGGTGTCACGCTCGCCGTCCTCGGCGCCCTGCTCCCCGCCCGGAGGGCCGCGCGTCTGACGATCTCGGAGGCGCTGCGCAGCGAGTGAGCACGGCGACGGGATGGGTCCGCGGGGCCGGAAGGGGAGACGGCACTTCCGTGCCCCGCGGGCTTGAGGGGTGTCACTCCGAGGACACCGTGGGCGAGCCGGCCTACGGCTTCTTCACCCGGCAGACCAGCGCGTCGTTCTGGACGTCCGCCACGATCGAGTCGCCTGGATCGGCCTCACCGCCGAGGAGCAGGTCCGCGATCCGGTTGTCCAGCTCCGCCTGGATCGTGCGGCGCAGCGGCCGGGCGCCGAACTCCGGCTGGTGACCGTGGGCGACGAGCAGCTTCTTCGCCGCCTCCGTCACCTCGAGCTCCAGACCCTGCGCCCGGACCCGGTGCTCGCTCCGCCGCAGCAGCAGATCGAGGATCCGGCCGAGATCGTCCTCGGCGAGACCGTGGAAGATGATCGTCTCGTCGATACGGTTGAGGAACTCGGGCGCGAAGTAGCCGCGCAGATCCTGCTTCAGGTCGTCGCGGATCTCCGAGACGTCGCCGTGGTGGGCCAGGATCCGCTGGGCGCCGATGTTCGACGTCATGATGACCACGCAGTTGCGGAAGTCGACGGTCCGGCCCTGGGCGTCCGTCAGACGGCCGTCGTCCAGTACCTGGAGCAGGGTGTTGAAGACATCGGGGTGCGCCTTCTCCACCTCGTCGAAGAGCAGGACGCTGTACGGCAGCCGGCGCACCTTCTCCGTGAGCTGGCCCGCCTCCTCGTGACCCACGTATCCGGGCGGGGCGCCGACGAGCCGGGAGACCGTGTGCTTCTCCTGGAACTCGCTCATGTCGAAGCGGACCATGCGGCTCTCGTCGCCGAACAGCAACTCCGCGAGGGTCTTGGCCAGTTCGGTCTTGCCGACACCGGTCGGGCCGAGGAAGAGGAAGGAGCCCACCGGACGGTTCGGGTCTCCCATGCCGGCCCGGTTGCGGCGCACGGCCTGGGCGATGGCGGTGACCGCCTCGTCCTGGCCCACCACCCGGCTGTGCAGGGCGTCCTCCAGCTTGAGGAGCTTGTCCTTCTCGCTCTGCGTCATCTGAGAGACAGGGATGCCGGTACGCCGCGACAGCACCTCCGCGACGTCGTCGGACGTCACCTCCATCACGCCCTCGCGCCGCTCCGCGATCCCCGCCAGCTCCCACTCCAGACGGGAGATCTCCTGCTTGAGCTCGTTCGCCTTCTCGAAGTCCTCGGCCGCGACGGCCTCGTCCTTCTCACGGCGCAGCTTCGCCAGCCGGTCCTCGCGGCCGACCACCTCGGTCGACTTGCCCAGTGAGCGCAGCCGCACGCGGGCGCCCGTCTGGTCCAGCAGGTCGATGGCCTTGTCGGGCAGGAAACGGTCGGAGACATAGCGGTCGGAGAGCTCGGCGGCCGCCACCAGCGCGGCGTCGCTGTAGCGGACCTGGTGATGGGCCTCGTAGGAGTCCCGCAGCCCCTCCAGGATCAGGATCGTCTCCTCCACCGAGGGCTCGGGGATCATCACGGGCTGGAAGCGCCGCTCCAGCGCGGCGTCCTTCTCCACGTACCGCCGGTACTCGTCGATCGTGGTCGCGCCCACCACGTGCAGCTCGCCGCGGGCCAGCGCCGGCTTGAGCATGTTGCCCGCGTCCATCGCGCCCTCTCCGGCCGCGCCGGCGCCCACCACCGTGTGCAGCTCGTCGATGAACAGCACCGTCGAGTCCGCGTCCGCCTTCACCTCGTCGATGACGTTCTTCAGCCGCTCCTCGAACTGGCCGCGGTACTGCGCGCCGGCGACGAGCCCGGACAGGTCGAGGGCGATGACCCGCTTGCCCTCCAGCGTCTTCGGCACCTCACCCGCCACGATCCGCTGGGCGAACCCCTCCACGATCGCCGTCTTGCCCACACCCGGCTCACCGATGAGGACCGGGTTGTTCTTCGTACGGCGGGAGAGGATCTCGACGGTCTGCTCGATCTCCTCGGCCCGCCCCACCACCGGGTCGAGCTTGCCGGCCCGCGCCTCCTCGGTCAGATCCCGGCCGTACTCGTCGAGCGTGGGCGTCCTGCTCTCCGGCCTGGCCGTCGGGGCACCCTCCGCCCGCGCGGTCCGGTCGGGGGCGGAGCGCAGACCGTCGACATCGGTCCCGTACGTGCTCAGCAGCTTCGCCGCCGCACCGCCGGGGTCGTCGAGGAGCGCGCCGAGAATGTGCTCGGGGCCGATGTACGAGACCGCCGACGCCTGTGAGCGCTCGTACGCCCGCAACAGGACCCGCTTGGCCGCCGGGGTGAGCCCCGGCTCCGCGGACGGGACGGTGCTCTCACCCGGCAGGACCTCCGCCATCGCCTTGGCCAGCTCGTCGGGGTCGGCCCCCGACTGGGTGAGCTGGGTGCGGGTGGGGTCGATCTGGGTGCAGGCCCAGAGCAGGTGCTCGGTGTCCAGGTCGGCGCTGCCGTCGTCGGCGGCGCGGGTGGTGGCCCGGTCGAGCAGCTGGCGCGCGGAGTCCGTCAGCAGCCTGCCGATCGGCACCCGCTGGACGGCAGGCGGAGAGGCCGCGGGAGACATGCCGAAGAAGCGGTTGAGCAGCTCGTTGAAGGGGTCCGGTCCACCGAAGGAACCGAAGGAGGACATCGTCATGTGGTGCCGTCCAGGTGCGTCGACTTCCTGCCAGTGCTCCCTCCACTGGAACAGCGGGGACCGCTTCCCACCCGGCGGAGCGCGGTGACGGACCGTCGCCGTGACGGACGCCGCCCGCGCGGTCACGCGGTGCTCGGCCGTTCCCGTCCCGTACGAAGTCCCCGCCGTCCTGTCCTCCGGACGGGTGAGCGGCGTCGCCGGACGCAGGACTGGCGGGCCACCCGTCCGGCGAGTCGGGGTCAGCGGTACTCGACCGTCAGTGTCACCGGAGTGGCTTGGTTGACGAAGAGATACGCCGTAGAGGCCGGGGCGGACTCGAATCGGAGCCGCACCTGTGTCGTGCCGGCGCGGTCGAGGGCCGCGAGTGCAGGCGCCGAGAGATCCGTGGAGGAGGCGGAGCCCGAGGAGAACGAGGCGATCTGCGCCCCTCCCGCGACGCTCGCCGCGGCCGACCAGTCCGAGGGCTCGACGGCACACGCGCCGAAGCAGCCCGTGGTGACGTCCGCGAGAAGCCGGTTGCCCGCCGGAGACGCCCAGGGATCGCCCGAACCGCTGCTGCGGTTCACCGTCAGATAGGCGCGGGTGATCTCCTTGCCCGCCGGGATCTTCGAGGTGTCGAAGGAGAGCAGCGTCCGGTTCACCTTGGCGTCGGTGCCACGGCCGAGCGCCAGACCGTACGTGTCCTCCAGGGTGCCCACCGCCGGCCCCGATCCGTCGGCGGCGGCCTTCACATAGCCGTCCTGCGCGTCCACGCTCGGCAGCGTCACCTGGCCGGTCACGGGCGGGGGAGTGGCGCCGCGCAGCGCCCGGACCATCCCCATGATCGCCTCGATCTGCTTGCCGCCGTGCCGTGCGTAGGAGGAGTCACCGAGGTAACCCCACCAGTTCCAGCAGCCGTTGGGGTTCTCCAGTGTGGCCGTCGCGACGGCCTGCGGGTACAGGACGATCATGTCGTTGGTGTCGGCGTACTCGTTGAGGTACGCGTTGTCGATGAACCGGGTCCCGAAGCCCTGGTACCCGTACCCCTGCTTGCAGCCGTGCAGCGCCACCATCAGGCTGCAGGAGGCCCCGCCGGCGCATGACGTCGGCACGTAGACGAATCCCTTGTCGTCCAGCGACAGGGGCGCCGCCGCGCCGCCCGGCACGTACGTGTTCTGGTCGAACTGGATCAGGGTCCCGCCGGGGGACGAGCTGGGCGCCGTGACGGAGCCCAGCAGATGACCGAGCAGATCGCGCTCGGCGTCGATGCCGCAGTTGTTGATCCACGGACTCTGCGTCACTGTGCAGGAGTTGGGGCCGAGCGGGCTGATCCAGGCGTGCCCGGCCGCCGTGCTCCGGTTGTACTGCACCCGCGCGCCGAACCGGCCGTAGTAGTCGGCCAGCGCATCGGCCACCGGCCGCTTCACGGTCGTGTCGCCCGAGCCGCTGAAGACGTACACGGGGTCGCCGGCGAGGTTCGCCACCGGGTCGACGAGCCCCTGCGTCGACCAGTCCCGTGTGGTCTGCTCCAGCTTTGCGAGCTGAAGGTCCTGCGTGGTGTTCATACAGGCGTTGAGGGCGGTGGAGAGCGTGTTCTGGGCGCAGTTGTACGGGCCGGAGGCGAACACGGCGGAGCCGCTGAACGTACCGGAGTACGCCACATGGAGCTGGGTGGCCATATAGCCGCCCGACGAGATCCCGGCGCTGTGGACGGCATCGATGGTGTACGGCTGGAGGGTGCCCGGCACGGGGGCGGGGGCGGCGGCCGCCGCCGGGGTCGCGACCGGGAACAGGGCCGCGGCGGCGAACAGCAGCAGCGCCGTCAGCCGGCGCGGCCCGCGGGGGCGGAGCGGACGGGGGGAACGGAATGGACGCATGGGGTCTCCCGGGCGGCTCGGTCATGTCAGGGTGCTGGCCGGGAGGTTAGGCGCGGGCCGCACGGGCCTCCTATGGGCCCGGCCGCCACAACCATCGGGGCGGAGTATGGCGCTCCGTCATCTGGCAACCGTCGTACGGCACTCAGGGGCGACCTGCGACGATTCCCCCATGGACGATGCCACCGAGAACGCCGAGAACGCCGAGAACGCCGAGAACGCCGATCACACCGCGTACGCCGACGAGCGGGACGGACTGCTGGCCGACGCGGTCGGACTGCGTGAACAGGGCCGTCCGGTAGAGGCGCGGGACCGCCTGGTGGAGCTCTCCGCGCGGTACCCCGACGACGCCGAGGTGGCGTACCAGACCGCCTGGGCCCACGACGTCCTCGGCCTGGAGGCCGAGGCCGTGCCCTTCTACGAGCGGGCGCTGAAGACGCCCGGCGAACTCACCGAGAAGGACCGCAGGGGCGCGCTCCTCGGGCTCGGCAGCACCTTCCGCGTCCTCGGCCGGTACGAGGAGGCCGTCGCCACCCTGCGCGGCGCGGTCGAGGAGTTCCCGGAGGACGGCGCGCTGCGGACCTTCCTGGCGATGGCCCTGTTCAACACGGGCGAGCACCACGAGTCGGCGCAGCTGCTCCTGCGCCTGGTCGCGGCCACCAGCGAGGACCCGTACGTGATCCGGTACCGGAAGGCCATCGAGTACTACGCGGGGGATCTGGACGAGACCGTGTGAGTGCACGCCACTGCCGTCCCGCACGAGCCGGCCGTGACGTCGTCAGCCGGTCAGAGCCAGCAGCCGCCGTGCCAGACTCCTCGCCTCCAGGTCCGGGTGCGGTGTTCCGTCGCACGGAAAGCCGGACACGACGCGGCGCCGGGAGGCGGCGACGCGCTCGACCGCGGGGCGGGCCGACGCCGGGAGTACGCGCATCGCCGTCAGCGCGCGCAGTGCGCCGACGTACGGCTCGTGCAGATCGCCGTGGCGGGCGAGCTGGTCCGCGATCACCGGCACCGTGTCGTGCAAGCTGCCGGTGACGCGCCAGATCGCGGCGGCCGCGTCCGCCCGGCTCTCGCGGGCCGGCGCGTGCAGCCGTTCCTCAAGGAGGGGCAGGAGCGCCACCGCGGGCGGGCCGAGTTCGGCCGCCACCCGGACGGCCTCCGTACGTCGTCCCACGGAGTCCGACTCCGCCCGCACCAGTTCCACCGCGGGTCCCGCGTCGCCCGTGACCCGCGCCAGCGCGACCGCTGCCGTCAGGTCGCCCGCCCCCGCCCGTGCGCGCAGTGCCTGCGCGACCCTGGGTCCCGCCGACGGACCGAGCGCGGCCAGCGCCCCGGCCGAGGCGGGCAGAAGACGGATCAGTTCGTCCACGCGGTCGGCCGCGAGTGCGGGGAAGTGCTGCAGCACGTCCAGCCACTCGGCACGCGGCCGAGCCGCCACCCGCCGCGCCACCGGCTCGGCAGCCGTGCCGAACACCTCCACCGCCGCGGACACCACCGTGCCGGGCGCGGTGAACGGCGTCAGCTGCAGACTTGCCGCCTCCTCCGGCATGCCGTCCATCAGCCGCAGGACGAGGCCGAGCGCACCAGGCACGCGCAGCCGCACCGCGGCATGTGTCGCCGCCACCCGAACGGCGGGGTCGTCCGACCGCAGGTGCGGAGCCAGCCACGGCGTGGGTTCACCGCCCTCCAGCGCGGCGCCCACCCGCGCCACTCGGCACAGGTCCTCCGCGTCCTCGGCTGCCGAAGCGAGCCAGGGCAGGACGTCCCGCTCGCGGTCGCGCCATGTCTCGGTGAGCTCCCAGGCCAGCGGCAGCCCCCGCTCCACCGCTCGCAGCACCGCGTCCGGGTCGTCCATCAGCCGCTCCGTGAGCGGCAGATAGGGCTCGGGCCACGGGTGGTCCGTCTCGTCGGCGGGGGCCGCCTCGTGTGCGTCGAGCGCCGACTCCACCAGAGCGGCCGGCAGCGGCAGCGGGGCCGTGCGCAGCAGATCCGTCACCGCGGCCCGGCGCACCACCGGCTCCGGTGCGGACAGCAGTGCCTGGTTGCGCGCCTCTCTGACGTCATGCGACACATCGAGAAGACCGAGCGCGGTGACGAGATCCGCGCGTACGTCGGCGTCGTCCTCCGACTCGAGTCGTGCCCGCAGCAGGGGGAGCAGAGGCATGGAAGCCTCCTCGCAGGCGGCGACGAGCCACACCATCGCGCGCCGAACGCACGGGTCCTCGTCCGCCGCCAGGCCCAGCAGGACCGGAAGCGCGGTGGCCACCGCCCGGCGCACCTCCCGGTACTCGCGGCCGTTCCCGGTGGCAGCGCTGTGCAGCAGCCACAGGAGTGACAGCCGGTCACCGGGCCCGTCCAGTGCGAGCCGGGCGACGAACGGCACGGCCACGGCCGTCGCCGGGTAGATCGTCCCCTGGTGGCAGAGCGACGAGACCAGCTCGCACAACGCCTCGTCCCTGGCCCGCGCGTCCACCGAGTCGGCCGCCCGCAGCAGGCCGGGCACGTCGTCCGCCGGCCCGTACGCGTGCCTCAGGGCAGCCCAGTCGATGTCGTCGATCCCGTCCAGCATGCGCGTGACCCTACGACACGGATCCGCTCGGAAGGCCACGAGGAGTCAGGCAGCACCGGACGCCGCGGACCCCGCCCTGCGGGCGGACGGCGACAGTTCGAGGACAGGCCCTAGTCGTTGACGGCGGTCAGCAGGACGACCGCGTCCTCCAGGGCGGTGAGGCCGTGCCGCTCCTTCGGGATCATCTGGAGTTCCCCCGCCGACAGTTCCTCGGACCATCCCGCCGCCGTCAGGCTCACCCGCCCCCGCAGCACCTGCAGACTCGCGGCCGGAGGCGCGTTGTGCTCGTCGAGTGCGGTGCCGGACACCATTGCGATCACGCTCTGCCGGAGCACCCCGTCGTGGACCACCACATGGGCGCTCCGGCCGTGCGGGGCGGTGCGTGCGTTGGCCAGATGTTCGTCGGCGAGGGCCGCGAGGTCATGCATCGTCTCTCCCTGCGGGGCTGCGCGGGTGGTGAGTCCCAGCCTCGCGCCTGTCGCCCGGGGCGCAACTCGGGGCGGTACGGCGCGTCACCGCGACCAGGAGCATGCCCAGCGCCGTGAATCCGGCCGCGGCCACGATCGTCGCCGTCCAGCCGTACGCCCCGTACAGCCACACCGCCGTGAGCGAGCCGATCGCGCCGCCACCGAAGGTGGACAGCATGAAGACGGTGTTGACACGGGCCGCGACCCGGGTGCCGAGGTCGAAGATCCGCGCCTGGTTCGCCACCTGAGAGGCGCTGGTCCCCAGGATCAGCAGATTCGCCCCGATCACCAGCGCCACGGGGGAGAGCGCCCCGAGGCCGACGACGGCGAGGGAGACCGCCACGCAGAGCAGCGACCAGGCGTTCACCGCCCCCGCTCCGTACCGGTCGGTGAGCCGTCCCGCGTACGCCGAGAGCAGCGCTCCTGGCAGGCTCAGGAGCCCGAAGAGCCCGGCCACCCCCGGCCCGAGGCCCAGCGGCGGCGCCGCCAGATGGAAGGCGAGCGTCGCCCAGAAGACGCTGTACGAGGCGAAGACCGCGGCGCCGGTCAGCGCCGAGATCCGTACCTCCCGGTGCTCGGCGAAGAGCCGGGGCAGGCTGGCAAGGAGACGCGGGTACGGCAGACGGTCGCCGACGGGCCCGGCGCGCTCCGGCAGGCCACGGGGCACGACGAACAGCAGGGCGGCCGTCGCCGCCGCGGCCAGCAGATAGGCGGTGCGCCAGCTCCCGCCGGCGTCCGAGGCCGCGCCCGAGACGGTGCGGGAGACGGTCGAGCCCAGGGTGAGCCCGAGGCCGATGAGCCCCACGACCCGGCCACGGTCCCCGGGCCCGGCGAGCGCGGCCGCCACGGGGGTGAGGACCTGCGGCAGGACGGTGGTCGTGGAGACCGCGAGGGTCGCGACCGTGAGCGTCAGGACGTTCGGCGCGGCCGCCGCCACGAGCAGCCCGCCGCTGGTCAGCGCGAGCAGAATCGTGGTGAGGCGGCGGAGCCGGGCGGTGTCCGCGAGCGGGACGATGAACAGGATGCCGAGCGCGTACCCGAGCTGGGCGGCCGAGGAGACGAGACCGGCGGTGTGCTGGGAGACGCCCAGGCCCCGGGCGATGGCGTCGAGCAGCGGCTGGGGGAAGTAGATGTTGGCGACGGTGACCGCCCCGGCCACCGCCATGACCAGGACGTTCGGCCGGATGGCGGGGCGGGTCCCCGGGCGGGCGGCGGCGGCCTGGGGCGCCGCGTCGGTCAGCGGATTCATGGAACCAGACTTCTGCCCGCCCACCCGGCCGATCAAGGTGCAACAATGCAAGCGGCGTTGAGCGAGACTCAACGATCGGGGAGGCGGAGATGCTCGAACGGCACGAACTGGAGGCGTTCCTGACGCTCGCCGAAGAGCTGCACTTCGGCCGCACGGCCGAACGCCTGGGCGTCTCCACCGGACGCATCAGCCAGACCGTCAAGAAGCTGGAGCGCCGCGTCGGCACGCCCCTGTTCGAGCGCACCAGCCGCAGCGTCCGCCTCACCCCGGTCGGCCGCCGCCTCCAGAACGACCTGCGCCCCGCCCACCGGCAGATCCTCGCCGCCCTGGAGCGGGCCACGGCGGCCGGCCGGGGCGTGCACGGCACCCTGCGGGCCGGCTTCGCCGCCCCCTGGAGCGCCGAACGGCTCACCGCGGCCGCCGACGCCTTCCTCGCGCGCCACCCCGGCTGCGAGATCTCCATCCGGGAGGTGCCGCTCGACGGCGGCCTCCGGCCGCTCCAGGAAGCCGAACTCGACCTTCTGCTCACGGCCTTCCCGGCCCGCGAACCCGGGCTCACGACCGGACCCGTCCTGGCCGCGGAACCCCGAGTGCTCCTCGTCCCGTCCGCCCACCCCCTGGCGCGCCGGGAATCCCTCGCGCTCGACGACCTCGCGGGTGTCCCGATGGTCACCACGGAGGGTGCCAACCCCCGCTACTGGCTGGACGCCCACTACCCCGCCCGTACTCCCTCCGGCGCGATCATCCCCCGCGGCCCGGTGGCCGCCTCCTGGCAGGAGGTCCTCTCCCATGTGAGCGCTGGCCGCGGAGTCTCGCCGGGAGCCGCACGCGGTGCCCGCTACCACCCGCGCCCGGGCGTCACCTACGTACCCCTGCGCGACGCACCTCCCGTCGAGTACGGCCTCGTCTGGCCGACGGCCGCCGAGAACGCGCTGATCAGAGCATTCGCCGAGGCCGTCGCGGCGCAGCACTGACGGACCCCCGGGGGGCGGTGTGTCCCGTACGGGGCGGGGAAGCGCCGCGGCTACGGTGAATCGGTGCAGCCTGCCGCAGACCGCGCGACGCTCGCCGCGTTCCTCACCGCCGCGGCCCTCGCGGGCGGGAACGCGGTCGGCGTCCGCTTCAGCAACCGTGAACTCGATCCGCTGTGGGGCGCGGCACTGAGGTTCGGCGCCGCCTCGCTGCTTCTGCTGGCCGTGATGACCGTGCGCAGAATGGAGTTCCCGCGCGGCAGGGCGCTCGGCGGGTCGATCCTCTTCGGGGTCCTCAACTTCGGTGTGACGTTCGCGCTCGCGTACTACGCGCTGGTCCGCATCCACGCGGGGCTCGGCCAGACCATCCTCTCCCTGGTCCCGCTCGCGACGCTCCTGCTCGCGGTGGCACAAGGGCTCGAACGGTTCCGGCTGATGGCGGCCGTCGGCACGGTGTTCGCCACGGCCGGGGTCGCCGTCATCTCGCGCGACCCGCTGGGGGGCGACGTGCCCGTGCTGTCCTTCCTGGCGATCCTGGGCAGCATGCTGGCGTTCGCGCAGGCTCTCGTACTGGTGCGGCGGCTGCCGAAGGTGCATCCGGTGACGATGAACGCGGTGGGCATGACGGCGGCCTCCGTCCTGCTCTTCGCGGGGTCGCTCGCGGCAGGCGACACCTGGCGGCTGCCGGACCGCGCCGCGACCTGGTGGGCGCTGGGCTACCTGGTGGTGGTCGGCTCCGTGCTCACCTTCATCCTCTATCTGTTCGTGGTCCAGCGCTGGGACGCGTCGAGGGCGGCGTACATCTTCGTCATCGTCCCGGTCGTCACGATCGTGCTGTCGGCGTGGCTGGACGACGAACCCCTCACGGCCTCGCTGCTCATCGGCACCCCGCTCATCCTGATCGGGGTCTACCTGGGAGCCCTGCGGAAGCGGCCCGCCTGAGGCGTCACGGCCGAGCCACCAGCGCGCCCGCGAGATGGTCGTAGGCGATGTGCGCGTGCAACCGGACGCCGGTGACGAGCGTGTCGTCGTCGGCGTAGAAGTGCGGATTGTGGTTGGTGACCAGACCGCGCCCGTCCGGCAGCGGGACCGGGTGACCCTCCGCGTCCAGCGCGGCGTCCTGGACGCCGAGCATCACGTACAGCCCGCCGAAACGGTTCACGAACTCGGAGACGTCGTCGTACCCGAGCGTCGCGCCGGCCTCCACCGTCCGTTCCTCGCCCACCACCCGACGGATCGTCGGCAGGCCGGCCGCGACCCACTCCGCGCTGTTGTGCACCGGCGGAACGGGCTGCAGGTACGTGACCGTGGCCGTGGCGTTGTACGCGGCCGCCGAGTGCTCGGCGAGCGTGGTCAGCCGCCGCTGGACCTCGGCCATGTCCGACTCGACCGCACAGCGGACGGTGCCCCACAGCGTGACGGTCTGACCGATGATGTTGAACCGCCCGACATCCTCGACATGCCCGATGGACACCGTGACCGGGTCGAACGCGGAGACCTGCCGGTAGAGCTGCCCGATGCCGGTCAGGACCGCGCCCACGGCCGGCATCGGATCGATGCCCTGCCAGGGCGTGGACCCGTGGACCTGCTTGCCGGTGACCACGATCTTCACCAGGGTGGAGGCGCCGTACTGGTTGCCGACCCGGTACCCCACGTACCCCTTGGGGTAGGGCGTGACATGCATCCCGAACGCCATCGTCGGCACCGGGTCCTCGAACGCGCCCTCGTCGAGCATGGCTCTGGCCCCGCCCTTCTCGGTGACCGGCGGCCCCTCCTCGGCGGGCTGGAAGACGAACAGCACGGTCCCCGGCAGCTGTTCGCGCACCCCGGAGAGCACGGTGGCCGCGCCCATGAGCATGGCGGTGTGGCAGTCGTGGCCGCAGGCGTGCGAGACGGGGAAGGGGCCGGGGTAGTCGGTGTCCACGACCCGCGAGGCGAAGTCCTGGCCGCACAGGTCCTCGACGGGCAGCGCGTCCGTGTCCGCCCGCAGCGCCACCACCCGTCCGCCGGGGGTGCCGCCCCCGCCCGTGCCACGGTTGCTGCCCCCGCCGCCCCGCAGGACGCCGACGACACCGTGCCCGGCGATCCCGGTGCGGACCTCGTCCAGCTCCAGGGACCGCAGATGGTCCGCGACGAGGCGGGCCGTCTCCACCTCGCGGTTGGACAGCTCGGGGTGCCGGTGCAGGTGCCGCCGCCAGGCGACCACCCGGGCGGACACCTGCTCGGCGCGCCGGTCCAGTTCCGCGTGCATCGCATCGGTGCTCAAGGGGCCACTCCCTGTCGGTTCCGGACCGTCCCTCCAGAGTGGCACTCCGTCCCCGCCGCGCTCGCCGAAACGGCGCACGACGGTCCCGCTCGGTGCCGCCCGGGGGCATCCGCGACGCCCACTGGCCGGTCGTCACCGAGCCGGGGCGGTCGGCCGGCTACGCCGAGAGCCCCGCCTTCACCTGACGGGTGATCTCGTCGGCGAGCACCTCCTCGCGGCCCGTCTCGACCGCGTCGAGCGTCTGCCGCACCACGTCGGCCGGGCTGATCTTGGGCTGGGTGACCCGTGCGGCCATCTCCGTGTCGATGAAGGCGGCATGGGTGGCGACCACCAAGGTGCCCTGGCCGCGCAGCTCCTCGCGGACGGCCCGGAGAGCGAGGGCATGATCGAGTCCATGAGTGAGATCACCCTGATGTCGGACCCCAAGGTCGCCGCCGTCCCCGTCAAGGAGTGCGATGAACGGCTGGTGGACGTACGGGAGGAGGGCTCGCTGCTCGTGGACCCGCGCAAGCGCGACGGAACGGGCGCCTTCGCCCATCTGCGCGCGGGCGTCCTCGAACGGCTGCTCAAGGCGCAGGAGACGCTGCCGGACGGACTGCGGTTCCTCTACGTGGAGGGCTACCGCCCGCCGTCCCTGCAACGGCGGTACTTCGAGGAGTACCGAGCCGAGCTGCGCGCCGCCCACCCCGACTGGGCCGCGCCGGACCTCCACGCCGCCGCGAGCCGCTACGTCTCCCCGCCCGAGATCGCGCCGCACAGCGCCGGATCGGCCGTCGACCTGACCCTCGCCGATCCGGACGGGCGCGAACTGGACCTGGGCACCCGGATGAACGCGAGCCCGGAGGAGAGCGTCGGCGCGTGCTACACGCACGCCGCCGGGATCACCGCCGAGGCCCGGCGGAACCGCGAGATCCTCGGCGCCGCACTGAGCGGTGCCGGGCTCGTCAACTACCCCACCGAGTGGTGGCACTGGTCCTACGGCGACCGCTACTGGGCCCTCGAAACGGGCGCGTCCGCCGCGGTCTACGGACCGAAGGAGCTCTGACCACGGGCCGTTGTCAGTGGCGTGGTGAACCATGGTCGCAACGGTGACCGAGAGGTGAAGGGGATCGCATGTCCATCACGAACCAGCAGGTGGCGGAGTACGCGTTTCTGCGCGCGCTGTACGAGGACGGGTACTACCCGGACAGCGTCGTCGACAAGGGGAAGGCGATCCTGCAGCGGCTCTGTGAGCGCATCGAGGCCGAGCAGCCGGCCGATCTGACGGCGCTGTACGCGCTCACGGAGGTGGCCACCGAGGAGTTCAACGCCCTGGAGGCGGATTTCGAGGAGGCCGGGAGCGAGATCGAGACCGTCGCCCGCGAGGAGATCGCCGAGAACTTCTGGTTCGTCGCCACGGCCTACGGCTTCACGGACGCCGACGTGGAGGAGCTGGTCGCCGCCCGGGAGTGGTGACGGCATACGGCCGTGGCCGGCCGGAGCAGGGGCCCGGCCGCGGACCGGGGCAGCGCCCCCGGTCCGCGCGTGTCGCGGTGTCGTACGGCTCAGGCCGCCGGGACCGCGCCCGGCGCGCCGCGCTCGATGATCGCCGCCGTGTCCAGGCCGGGCGGAAGCGTGCCGAAGGCGATGCCCCAGTCGCTGTCCAGGCGCGAGGCGCAGAACGCGTCCGCGACCGCCGGATGGCCGTGCCGTACGAGCAGCGAGCCCTGCAGGACCAGCGCCATGTGCTCGACCAGCCGGCGGGCGCGGTACTGGAGCGCGGCGGCGTCACCGAGGTCGCCCAGGTCCTTGCGGAGTCGCGCCGTCGCCGCGTCGAGCCGGCGGTCGGCGCCGGCCGCGCGGTCCACCTCCGCGAAGAACGCCTCGACCGCCTGCGGCTGACGCCCCATCGCCCGCAGGACGTCGAGCGCGGCCACATTGCCCGACCCCTCCCAGATGGAGGGCAGCGGGGACTCGCGATAGAGGCGGGGGAGTCCCGAGTCCTCGACGTAGCCGTTGCCGCCCAGGCACTCCAGCGCCTCGGCGGCATGCGCGGGAGCCCGCTTGCACACCCAGTACTTGGTGACCGCGAGGCCGAGCCGGCGCAGCAGCTCCTCCTCCGTGTCACCGGCCGCCGCCCGGTCCACCGCGCCGGCGAGCCGCAGACCGGCGATCGTCGCCGCCTCCGCCTCCACCGCCAGGTCGGCCAGCACGTTGGTCATCAGCGGCTGGTCGATCAGCCGCGCGCCGAACGCGCTGCGGTGCGTGGCGTGGTGGACGGCCTGCACCAGGCCCTGGCGCATCCCGGACGCCGAACTGACCGCGCAGTCCAGCCGGGTCATGTTCACCATCCGGATGATGGTCGCGACCCCACGGCCCTCCTCGCCGACCAGTCGGCCGAGCGCACCCTCGTACTCGATCTCGGAGGACGCGTTGGAGCGGTTGCCGAGCTTGTCCTTCAGGCGCTGCAGCCGGATCGCGTTGCGCGAGCCGTCGGGCAGCACCCGCGGCACCAGGAAACAGGACAGGCCCCCGGGCGCCTGCGCCAGCGTGAGGAACACGTCCGACATCGGCGCCGAGGTGAACCACTTGTGCCCGGTCAGCGCGTAGAAGCCGTCCTCGCCGGTCGGCACCGCCCGCGTCGTGTTCGCGCGCACGTCCGAGCCGCCCTGCTTCTCGGTCATCGACATCCCCGCGATGATCCCGCGCTTCGACGTCGGCTCGCGCAGCCCGAAGTCGTAGACGGGGGAGGTGAGGAGGGGTTCGTACACCTCCGCGAGGTCCGGCTGGGCGCGCAGGGCGGGCACCGCCGCGTACGTCATGGAGATCGGGCACAGATGCCCCGGGTCGGCCTGCCCCCACACGAACACCTTCGCCGCCCGCGCGACATGGGCCCCGGGCCGCTCGTCGCGCCAGGGCGCCCCGTGCAGTCCGTGCCGCACGGCGACGTTCATCAGCTCGTGCCAGTACGGGTGGAACTCGACCTCGTCGACGCGGTGGCCGTAGCGGTCGTGCGTGTGCAGCACCGGGGAGTTCCGCTCGGCCAGCCGCCCCCACTCCTGGGCCTCTTCGCCACCGGCCAGCACACCCAGCTCGCGCACCTCCGCCTCGGCCCAGCCCGCCCCCTCCCGACGCAGGCTCTCCAGAAGGGCCGGGTCGGCCGACACGTCGTAACCGACAAGCGGCGGGACTTGGTTGGTGACCTCATGCGTGCTCGGCATCGGGAACTCCCAGGGCTCTCAGGGTGAAGGTGACCAGGGCGGGTACGGTGTCGGGCCCCACCGCCCCTTCCGTCAGCGGGCCGACGAGCGCCTCCGCGCCCGCCCCGACCAGGGCGGCCGCCGTCAGCGAGGCGTCCTGGGGCGGAAGATGTCCGGACCGCACCCCCTCGGCGATCCGCTCGGCGAACACATCGCGGAACGCCCGCCGGAACACCAGCCGCTCGGCGTCCACGGCCGGGTCGACGGGCTCGGCGAGCAGTGCGTACGCGAGGCGCGGCGACTTCAGGGCACGCTGGGCGAAGGTCTCGATGACGGCCACGACCTGTTCGGCGGCCCCCGCGTGCTCGGGACGATCAGCCGCCTCGGACACCGCGGCCACCTCGCGGGAGACCACCGTCCGGAACAGCTCGACGGCCAGCTCGGACTTGCTGGGGAAGTGACGGTAGACGCTGCCGGTCGCGATCCCGGCGCGCGCGGCGACGGCGGCCATCGTGCAGCCGGCATAGCCGTGTTCGGCGAGGAGAGCGAGCGCGGCGTCCACGACGGTGGCGCGCCGGTCGTCGAGCCTGGCCTGTACGGCGGGCGTGCGTCGGTAGGGCATGGAAGAAGTGAAGCAGTGATTCACTGCTTCAACAAGGGTCCGCACAGGAGTTGACACCCGACAGTCCGCCGCGCGGGCCCGGTCGATAGGTTCGGCCCATGACTTCGCAGCGAGCCGACGTCCACCATTCGCCCTCGACCTGGCAGCAGCCGGTCCCTCCCGCGGCCTCCGCCGAACGGGCCGCCCTGGTCGAGGAGATCGCGCGGGCGATCCTGGCCCGCGGGAGCGGCCGCCTCCTCGTCGGGATCGACGGGTTCACCGCGGCCGGCAAGACGAGCTTCGGGCACGAGCTGGCCGAATGGATCGCGGGCGCGGGGCGGCCCGTGCTCCGGGCGACCCTCGACGACTTCAAGAAGCCCTGGAAGGACCGGCACCTCTACGACCGGGAGTCCGGCGAGGGCTATTACCGCAACGCGTACGACTACGAGCTGGCCAGGCGCCTCCTCCTGGACCCCGGCCGGTCGCCCGAGGCGGACTCCTGCGCCCTGTGCGGCATCGACCCGCTCACCCAGCTCGACCACTCCGCACAGCGGACCCCGCTCGCCCCCGACGCCGTGCTCGTCGTGGATGGGGTCTTCGCCTTCCGGCCCGAGATCGACGGCTACTGGGACTACCGCGTCTGGCTCGACGTGGACGCCGAGCTCTCGGTACGGCGCGGCGCGGAGCGGGACCAGAACTGGGCGGGCTCGGACGCGGAGTCGATCCACCGCGACCGCTATCTGGCGGCGGAGCGCATCTACCTCGCCGAGGTGGACCCGCTGCCGAGGATGGACGCCCTGATCGACAACACCGACTTCGCCAGGCCGCGCGTCCTGGCCCCGGGGCGACGCCCGACGGTGGCCCGCGGTGAGGAGTTCGACGCCCTGGTCGTCCGAACCGACTACGAGGACGAGAGCGCGTGGCAGGAGGTGCGAGCCGCCTTGGCCGAGGACGCGGACTTCTCGGCGCACGTGGTCGACGATCCGGCCTGGGCCGGCGCGGACGCGGACGAGGTGCGGGCGGCGGTCGCGCGTGACGAGGAGCTGAGCGTGGTGTTCCTCGCCGACCGGACGACGATGACCTCCGGCGCGCTGCTCGCGGTGACGCTTCTGACGCGGTCGGAGTGCGCGGACGACGAGGACTACGCCCGACTGACCGAGTTCGGCACCCGGTTCCGTACGGTTCCGGCGGGCGTCCACTCCATCCACGCCAACCTGTCCATCGGCAACCTGGGCTTCGAGGACTACGCCGCGGAGGCGCAGGGCGACCCGGAAGGGGTCTTCCGGAACTTCGAGTGAGGCGCGCCCGGCCGTCGGCGGCCGGGCGCGGATCGTCGTGTCAGCCGACGAAGATCTCGGTGAGCGACCAGATCGCGAGGCCGGCCATGCACACGCCGCCGATGCGCTGGACCGTCTTCAGCGGGACGCGCTTGGCGATGAAGCGGCCCGCGATCAGGGCGAGGGCGGAGACGCTCATCAGGGCCGCGGCCGAGCCGATCGCCGTCGACCAGGTGCCGTTGGTGGCGGCGAGGTTGGCCGTGGTGATCTGCGTCAGGTCGCCCCACTCGCTGATGAAGACGGCCATGAACGCGGTCGAGTAGACCGGCCAGAAGCCGGTCACCGTCCTGCCGCCCGCCTCGTCCTCCGCGTCGTCGCCCCCGCCGCGCAGCAGCATGAACGCGCCGAAGGCGAACAAGAGGGCCGAGATGAGCTTGACGATCCAGTCGGGCAGCAGGCCGATGAGGCTGCCGGCGCCCACCGCGATGGCGACGTGCACGACGAACGCGGTCGAGGTGCCGAACCAGACGTACAGAGGACGCATGCGCGTGCCCATCGCGAGGGACGCGAACATCGTCTTGTCGGGAAGCTCGGCGAGGAAGATCAGCCCGAAGGCGGTGAGGATCGCCAAGGGGTCGAGGTGCATACCGGGGGCTCTCTGCTCGGTCCGGGCCCGGGATCCGCACGGCACCACGGTGGGCGACGGGAAGAACCACTCGGCCCGGCATGACGGACCACGCCCGCAGGATGCGGACATGGCGAATGCCTGGCCGAAGGTCTCGCCCGTCCGCGCTTCCGCGTGGACCCGGTCACCGGGAACCCGAGGGCTCCAGTGTGTCGACGACCGGTTCGCAGGGCTACTCCCCTTCGCTGTCGAACAGTGTAGCGGAGGACTCCGCCGATCTTGGTAGACACTGTCTACGCCCGGCTGGTAGACAGTGTCTATGACTGATGAGACCGAGACGGAAGCCGAGACCGCGGCCGGGCTGCGCGGCCGGCTGATCGACGCCGGGGTCGAGCTGGTGCACGCGGAAGGGGCGCAGGCGCTGTCCCTCCGGGAGATCGCGCGTCGCGCCGGGGTCTCCCACGGGGCACCCCGCCGCTACTTCCCGACCCACCTCGACCTGCTGTCGGCCATCGCCCGCGAGGGTTTCGCCGAGCTCACGGAGCGCGTCACCGCCGCGCTCGGGGCGGCATCCGACGGCCCCCGCGCCGAGCTCGACGCCCTCGCCCGCGTCTACCTCGACTTCGCGCTGACCCGCCGCGGCATGTACGAGCTGATGTTCCGTCACGACCTGCTCGAAAGCGGGCGCCTCGGGCTGCGGGAGACCAGCCTGCCGCTGTTCGACCTCCTCGCCCGACTCGTCGCCCGCGCCCAGCCCGAGACCGGCGGTCCCGACCCGGCGGCGGTGGCGGCCGCGCTCTGGGCGAACCTGCACGGCATCGCCCAGCTCTGGGTCTGGGGCAGCCTCCAGTTGGCCGCCCGTACGGACGACGTGGAGCCGCTGCTCCGGGCCGCCCTCGACGCCCACCTCGGCCCGACGGGACACACGCGGTGATACGTCAACGGCATCTGACCCTCGCCTGCAGCGTCGTGGGCGCCGCCGTCGTGGCCCTCGACGGCACCGTGCTCACCCTCGCGCAACCCGCGCTCCAGCACGACCTGCATGCGAGCTTCGCGCAGGTCCAGTGGACCAGCACCGGATACCTCGTCGCCGTCGCGAGCCTGCTGGTGTTCGCGGGCAGGCTCGGCGACCGCTACGGCCACCGGCGGCTCTTCGCCCTCGGAACGCTCGGTTTCGCCGCCGCGTCGGCGGGCATCGCGCTCGCCCCCGGGATCGGCTGGGTGATCGGTCTCCGCGTCCTCCAGGGGGTGTGCGGGGCGCTCCTGCAGCCGGCCACGCTGGGCATGCTGCGCGCCGCCTTCCCGCCCGGCCGGCTGGCCATGCCGATCGCCCTGCGCACCAGCGCGATCGGTCTCGCCGCAGCGGCGGGACCGCTCGTCGGCGGCGCGCTGGTCACCGCCCACGGCTGGCGTTCCGTCTTCGTGCTCACGGCGCTCCCCGCCCTCGCGATCGGCCTCCTCGGCCTCCTGTCCCTCGCGGCCCCCGCCCCGGCCGCCGACGGGTCCTCCGTGCCCGATGCCCTCGCGTCGGCCGCGAGCGGGTCGTCGGCGACCGGTGCCCTCGCGTCGGCCGCAGGCGGGTCCTCTGGGCATGGTGCTCACGTGTCGGCCGCGAGCGGGGCGTCGGCGACCGGTGCCCTCGCGTCGGCCGCAGGCGGGTCCTCTGAGCACGGTGCTCACGTGTCGGCCGCAGGCGGGTCCTCCGCTGTTCCCGCGCCGCGTTCGAGTGGGGCCGGTTCTTCCGGTTCGCCCGCCGACGCCCGTACCCCGCTCGACCTGCCCGGTGCCTGCCTGCTCGCCGTCACCCTGGGGTGCCTGGTCCAGGTGCTGGTGGCAGCACCGGAATCCGGCTGGACCTGGTCGACCACCCTCGCCCTCGGCGCCGCCGTCGCGGCCGGAGCCGCCTTCGCCCGGCACGAACGGCGCACCGCCCGTCCCCTCCTGCCACCGGCCCTCCTGCGGTCCCGGCCCGTCGTGGCGGGCCTCGTCACGCTCCTGGCCGCGTCGGCCGCCCTCTTCGGGGCGCTTTTCGTGGGGACGTACTTCCTCCAGGACGTGCGAGGACTCGACCCCCTGACGAGCGCCCTGTGGGTGCTGCCCCTCGCCATCATGATGGTGGTCGGCGCACCCTCCGCGGCCCTGCTGCAACGCCGGTTCGGCCCCCGCCGTACGACGGCCGGAGGAGGAGTCCTGCTCGCCCTCGGCGTGCTACTGCTCTCCCGGCTCGACGCGTCGGCGACATCGGTGCAGACCGGCGGCTGTTTCGCCCTCCTGGGCGCCGGGTTCGCCACGGTCATGGCCACCGCCACAGCCGTCGTCGTACACCGGGCGTCCCTGGCCGACGCCGGAGTCGCCGGCGGACTCCAGCAGACCGCCATGAACATCGGTCCGGCCCTCGGCGTCGCCACCGCGACCCTGCTGATGACGCTCGACACGTCCGCCGGCTTCGTTCCCGCGATGACGACCACGTTCCTGGTCCTCGCCGCCGTCGCCGCGCTCGGCGTCGCGGCCGCGCTCGGGCTGCCCGGTCGCGCCGCCCCCGTGACGGAGCCGGAGGTGCACCGACCGGAGTCCCTGCCCGCGTCCCGGCCCTGACCGTCGCGGACACGCCCGGGTACAGGCGCCGGGCCCCCGCCGCCCTCACTGCGTACGATCACGAAATGCCCTCAGGTGAGCACCGTGGCCGGCCCTTGTCCCGGCCGCGCACGCAGATCAACATCGGCCGGGCGCTGCCGGTCCTGGTCATGGTCCTGACGGTACTCGCCGACCTCCTCACCGCCGACGAGGAACGCTACGACCGGCTCCTGGCCGCCGCGCCCGCCCTCGCCGCCGTCACCTGGAGCGTCCGGGGCACGGCGGCCATCGGTCTGCTCGCCATGGTCCTTGCCCCGCTGCTCGCCGCGGACAGGGACAGGGACCTGCAGTTCGTTCCCGACATCGTCGCGACCGAGGTGGTCCTGGCGGCGGTGACCCTGGTCGCCGTCTGGGTGAGCCGGGTCCGGCTGCGCTACGACCAGGACCTGCGCGAGCTCACCGCCGTTGCCGAGGTCGTCCAGCGCGTGGTGCTCCGTCCGCTCGCGCCCCGACTCGGCGACGTCGACCTCCACCTGCTGTACGTCGCGGCG
This sequence comes from Streptomyces sp. NPDC046712, assembly GCF_040645695.1. Lineage (NCBI taxonomy): Bacteria > Bacillati > Actinomycetota > Actinomycetes > Kitasatosporales > Streptomycetaceae > Streptomyces > Streptomyces sp. NPDC046712. The sequence continues at coordinate 179,217 of NZ_JBEYYW010000014.1, forward strand.
GCTGCCAAGGCCCGGATCGGCGGCGATTTCTACGAGGGCGTCCGCGTGCCCGGCGCCGTACGCCTGATGCTCGGCGACGTCCAGGGCAAGGGGCTGGGAGCCGTGGAGACCGCGTCCGTACTGCTCGGCTTCTTCCGCGCGGCCGTCAATGACGCCCCCGACCTGCCCGCGCTCGCCGACCGGCTGGAGGAGGGGCTCGAACGCTACGGGGCCTGGGATCCCGATTCCGACGCGGCCGAACGCTTCGCCACCGTCGTCCTCGTCGAGATCCCCGACGACGGCGACGTCGTACGGCTCCTCAGCTGCGGCCACCCCGCCCCGCTGCTCCAGACCCGCGCCGGCGTACGTCCCGTCGACTTCGGCGATCCCTCCCTGCCGCTCAACCTGGCCGCCCTGTTCGACGCCCGCCACCGGGTGGAGGAGGTCCCCTTCGGGCCCGGGGACCGGCTGCTGCTGTTCACCGACGGAGTGAGCGAGACCCGCGACCTCGCCGGCACCTTCTACCCCCTGGAGGAGCGCATGTCCGGCTGGGCGGCGGAGCCGGGCGAACGCCTCCCCGAACTGCTCCACCGTGACCTGACCACCTACGGCGCGGACGGCCTCGACGACGACGTGGCGGCGGTCCTCGTCGTACGCCGACCCCAAGAGGAGCCCACGCCACAAGGGAAGCCGTCGCCCTAAGGCATCTCCACCGGCACCGACTCGTACAGCACCGTGTGGAACCGGCCCTCCGACTCGCGCCCCTCCGGATCCGCCCCCAGCTCCCGCACCGCCTCGACGGCGAATCGCTGCTCGCGGTCGTCGGTGAACAGCCGCTGCGGATACGTCCGCGACGGATCGGCGACGGTCCGCAGGCCGTGGGCCGCCAGACACTCGGCGATCGGCCGGTACGAGACGGTCCGCAGCACGAACGCGCTCACCCGCACCGGCCGACCGGTCCATTCGAGCAGCGCGGCGAAGGTGCGCCGGGTGAGGTAGCTGCCGCCGCCGGTCAGCGTGATCAGCCCGACGTCGGCCATCGCGGCCCGCAGCCGGGGGCTCGGCGGTGCGCCCTCCTCCAGGTTCTCCGCGAAGACGTCGTCGAGGAGGCCGACCTCGCGGGCGTACCGCAGCGCGTGGCCCGCGACGTCGAGCCCGATGACCGGTGCCGCGTCGGAGCGGCGCCGGGCGGCGTAGAACTCCTTGTCCCGCACGGCGAGTTCGGCGGATGTCAGCCCGTCGACCGCCGGATCGGTGTAGCGCGCGTACAGCTCCGCCAGGGTGACGTCGTGGTTGAGCAGCGCGGCGTTGATCCCGTACGAGCAGCACAGGTCGAGCACCGTCCCGCCGCCCCGCTCGGCCGCCGCGCGCCGGAAGGCGGCCTGGGCCTGCTGCGGAATCTCGTACTCCAGCGGCGCCAGCCGTCGGAAGTACGCCCGTGGGTCGGGCCGGTCGTAGATGTCGTCGAACCGCGCCTTGCCGCCCGTCTCCGACCCGGACCCGCTCATCCGTCCCGCCTCCCTCGCACCGGCGGCACCCGCCCCGCGAGCGACTCGCGCCACGGGCACCGCATCCGGTGGGCATCCTGCTCGGAACGCGGCCCGGCGCTCGCGTCCGCATCGGGGGCGCACGAAGCTCCACCCGCACCGCGGGGCGGCTCCGGGCGGGGCCCACCCCTCCAGGATGGGCTCGCCTCCGGCCGACCGCACGGGGGAGACCGCCGGGAACACGCGTGCCGTCACGGGCCGCACCCGTCCCAAACGTGGAAATCGGGGCAGTCGGTGTCGTTCAAGCCCGGGTTCGTGCCTCGCGCGCTGCTCATGCGCTCTCTGGTGCCTCCGCCCGCCATCCTGACCCCGCGCCGGACGAGGCCGGACCTGGCAGGGACCGGCAGGCTGGGCCCCGGCCCCGGCAGGCGGGGCCGGAGGGGGGCGGGACGTGCGCCGCCCCTCCCGGCGCCGTACCCCGTCCTAGCTCTCGGCGCTCGCCGGACGGCGTGCCTCGCGCAGGCCCAGATGCTCCCTGAGCGTCGTGCCGGTGTAGGCGGTCCGGTACGCCCCCCGTTCCTGGAGCTCCGGAACGAGCAGATCCACGATGTCGTCGAGCCCGTCCGGAATCAGATACGGCGAGATGTTGAAGCCGTCGATCGCGCCGTGGCGCGCGAAGCGTACGAACTTCTCGGCCAGGCCGGCGGGCGTGCCCACATGACCGCGCTGCGGCCCCAGTTCGATGACCGTTTCGCGCAGGGACCAGCCGTTGGCCTCGGCCTTCGCGCACCACTCGGCCACCACGGCCCGTGGATCGGCGATCCTGCGCGAGCCGAACGCGCCCGTGTTCTCCACCACCACCGGGTCCTCGGCGGGCAGCGGCCCGTCGGCGTCGCGCCCCGACAGATCGATGCCCCACAGCAGACCGGCGATGCCCAGCGCGGTGGCGGGCGTGACCTGTTCGAGCCGAACCCAGCGCGCCTTCTCCTCCGCCTCCTTCTCGGTGGCCCCGATGATGATCTCCGTACCCGGCAGGATCCGCAGGTCGTCCTCCGGCCGGCCCGCCGCCCGGAGCCGGCGCCGGATGTCCTCGGCGAAGGCGAGCGCGTCGTCGAACTCGGTCCCGTGGGCGGAGAAGATGACGTCCGCCTGGCGCGCGGCGAAGTCGCGGCCCTCCGCCGAGTCGCCCGCCTGGAAGATCACCGGATGGCCCTGCGCGCTGCGCGGCAGCGTGGGCGCGAGGTCCAGATCGAACTGCGCGCCGATGTACCGCACGCGGCTCACCGCGCCGGGCACCGACCAGGACCGCGCGTCGGAGGTGTCGGTGACGGCGCCGTCCGCCCAGCCGTCCCAGATCGCCCGGGCGGCGGTCAGGAACTCCTCCGCACGCAGGTAGCGGTCGGCATGGTCGAGGAATCCGCCGCGCCGGAAGTTGGCGCCCGTCCAGGCGTTGTCGGTGGTGACGACGTTCCAGCCGGCCCGGCCCTGTGAGAGGAGGTCGAGCCCCGCCAGGCGGCGGGCGAGGTCACCCGGCTCGTTGAACGTGGTGTTCGAGGTGCTGACCAGACCGATCCGGTCCGTCACGGCCGCCAGCGCGGCGAGCTGGGTGATCGAGTCGGGGCGTCCGGCGACGTCCAGGTCGTGGATGCGGCCGTCCACCTCGCGCAGCCGCAGGCCGTCGCCGAGGAAGAAGGCGTCGAAGAGCCCCCGCTCGGCGGTCTGCGCGACTCGCCGGAAGGAGGCCGGGTCGATCTGCGAACCACTCGCCGGATCGGACCAGATCGTCCAGTGGTTGACCCCCTGGAAGAAGACGCCGAAGTGCAACTGGGCGTCCGGGTAGGGCACGTCGGTGAGATCGTCGCGGGTCATCGGGCCTCCTCGGCGAAGCGGCTGTCGGGACGGGGGAGACCCAGTGCGGTGCGCAGCGTGGCACCCGGCAGCGGGCGGACGGCGATCCGCCGGACGAAGAGTTCCGGCAGGACCAGGCGGGACAGCACGGCCAGATCCTCGTCGAGGACGAGGGGGTGCAGCCGTACGCCGTCGACGTGACGGCTCAACTCCTCGAGCAGCGCCACAAGTCCGGACGCGGATCCGGTGTAGCGCAGCCGGGTCCCGTCGTGCGACGCGGGTGGCTCCCAGGGCGCGTGGCGCTCCAGGTCCGCGATCCGCTCCCGGGCCGACTCCCGCGGCGTGTCCAGCGCCACCTCGACCTCGGCGAACGCCAGCGGCGCACCGGCGCCGGCCGCGGCCTCGCCCGCCTCCGCCGGGGTGGCGCCGCCGACCAGGGCGATGTCGAGGAGGTCGTGCGGTACGAGACCGGAGCGGGCGATCACCACGGGCCGGCCCTGGGGCGGTCGCGGCACGATCGCGGGACCCTTGACCGCGTACGTCTCGCCGGTGAAGTCGATGTAGTGCAGGCGGTCCCGGTCGAGATAGCGGCTGGTGGCAACGGAGCGGACGACGGCGTCGTCCTCCCAGGAGTCCCACAGGTCGCGGACCACGCGTACCCCGTCACGGGCCTCCCGGCCGAGCGCTTCGGCGCCTTCCACGCGTGGCCGTCCCCAGGCCCGGGCGGCCTCGGCGCTCTCCTCGGTGGTCACCACCCAGGCGGCGCGGCCGGTGGACACGTGATCGAGCGAGGCGAGCTGCGAGGAGATGTGGAACGGCTCGGCGTAGGTCGTGGCGACGGCCGGGGCGATGCCGAGCACACCGGTCGACGCGGCGATGAACGCGGCGCGCTCCACCGCGCCGATGCGTCCCACCGGGTCGGTGCCGGAGCCGGGCGGGAGCAGGCTGTCGTCCAGGGTGACGAGGGTGAAGCCGGCGTTCTCGGCGACGGCCGCCACCCGGGCGAGCCGACGAGGGGTCAGCAACTCGCCGGGCGCGTGGGCGGCCCGGCGCCAGGCGGCCGGATGGGCACCGTCGCCGTCGATCTCGATGGCGAGATGCAGGGCTGGGTGGGGCATGGGGGTCCTTCCCGAGGCACACGTGAAACCGCGGGCGCGTCGAGGACGCGTCCGTGGAGGAGGTGATCAGACGTGCGCGGAAGGACAGATGGCGGAGGAGGTACGGCAGAAGTCGACATGCCGTCGGCAGCTCAGCCGCGCACCGGCCCGCACGCCACCACGGGGCGTCGCAGTCGGTGTCCGCACGGGTGCCTCCACACATCCGGAAAGGAGTGCCTCAGCTTAGGCAGGCGGCCTTCCGCACTGTCAAGGACGGTTCTCCGCCTGTGCGGTGCGGTGTGCGACTTCGGGCTGAGGGGCGCGGGCCCGATGTGCGCCTCCGGGGTGACGCTTCCGGTGGTAGGCCGGTCATAGCCTGCGGAACATGGTCGACTTCACCCGGGCGGCAACGGCCGCCCTTCTCGCCTGTGCGCTCTCCTTACCCGTCGCCGCCGCAGTTCCCGCGTCCGCCGCGGCACCCCGAGCCGGGGCCGTGGCCGTCACGGCGTCCTCCTCCCGTGCCCAACTCCCCGCGCCCACCGGCGCGTACGCCGTCGGCAGCTCCGTCCTCCATCTCGTCGATCGCTCGCGCACCGACCCGTGGGTTCCCGAGGCCGACGGGCGGGAGCTCATGGTCACCGTCCACTACCCGGCGGCGCGCCCCGGCGGAGGGCGTCCCGCGCCCTACGCCACGACCGAGGAGGCGCGACTCCTCGTCCGCGGGATGGGCATCGAATCAGCCGTACCCGCCGAGGAGTTGGCGGGGATGCGGACGCACGGGCGGGTCGACGTCCGTCCGGCGCCGGGCAAGCACCCTCTGGTTCTCCTGTCGCCCGGCTTCGGCGCGCCCCGGTACACCCTCACGCACCTCGCCGAGGACCTGGCCTCCCGCGGCTTCGTCGTCGCCTCCGTCGACCACGCCTACGAGTCGCTCGGCACCGCCGTCCCCGGCGGACGGATGCTTACCTGCGTGGCGTGCGAGGCGGTCGACGAGGGCGGCGCCGACCCGGGCCGGGTCACGGCGGCGCGGGCCGGGGACATGACGTACGTACTGAATCGGCTGACCGGTCGGCATCCGGCGTGGCGGTACTCCCGCACGATCGACGCGACCCGGGTCGGCATGGCCGGCCACTCGATCGGCGGCGCGAGCGCGGCCACCGTGATGGTCGCCGACCGGCGCATCGACGCCGGGATCAACATGGACGGCGCCTTCTGGGACCGGCTTCCCGCCGAGGGCCTCCGGGGACGCCCCTTCATGATGCTCGGCACCGACGACGCGATGCACCGCCCCGGCGGCACCGACACGAGCTGGGACCGCACCTGGCCGACGCTCGACGGCTGGAAGCGCTGGGTGACCGTGGCGGGCGCGGAGCACTTCACCTTCTCCGACAGCCCGGTCATCTCACACCACTTCGGCCTGCCCCAGCCCCCGCTCCCCGCCGAGCGCGCGGTCACGGTCACCCGCACCTACGTCGCCGCCTTCTTCGACCAACACCTACGCAACCACCCCCACCCCCTCCTGCACGGCCCCCACCCCGCCTACCCCGAGGCAAAGTTCCACACCCCGTGAGCCATCCGGCTAAGTAGCCTGACCGGGTGCCCTCCTCCGAAGCCCTGCTGCGAGCCCTGCACACCCCTGCCGACCCTCCGCTGCGGCCGCTTCCGCCGACCGCCGCGGCTCTCTTGGAGTCCCTCGACGCCCCACCCCGCCTTGCCGCCCACCTGCGTGCCGTCCACGACGTGGCCGCTCAGCTGGTCGACTGGGTGGAGGGGCGCTGTCCGGGCCTCGTCGTCGACCGCGACGCCGTTCTCTTCGGCGCCGCCACGCACGACATCGGCAAGACGGTGTACACCGACGAACTGACCGGGCCCGGCTCCTCGCACGAGGAGGCGGGCCGCGGCCTGCTGCTTGCTCACGGCGTCACCCCGGACCTCGCGCGCTTCGCCGCCACCCACGCCTCGTGGTCGGATCCCGCCGTCGCCTTCGAGGACCTCCTGGTGAGCACGGCCGACAAGGCGTGGAAGAACAAGCGCGTCCCGGAGCTTGAGGACCTCGTCGTCGCCCGGCTGACCGAGGCCACCGGCAGGCAGCCCTGGGAGGAATCCTCGCGCTCGACGATCTGCTGGGGCGGATCGGCGACGGCGCGGACCAGCGCCTCGCCTTTCAGGCGGCGTTCCCGGTGTGAGTGTGCTCGGGGCGTGGCTCACTCGCCGAGGGTGTGGCCCGTTGTCGCGTCGATGTGGGGTGGGATCTCGTCGTGGCGGTCGCCGACCGACAGCGTTCCCGTCGGTTCGAAGAGCAGGATCGACGCGCCGGACGGGGCGTACGGGCGGTGCTCCACGCCCCGGGGGACGGTGAAGGCCGAGCCGCGTGGGAGCGACACCGTGCGCTCGACGCCCTCCTCCCGCAGCGAGATGCGCAGCTCGCCGTCGATCACGAGGAAGAACTCGTCGGTGTCGTCGTGCGCGTGCCACACATGCTCGCCCGCCACCTTGGCGACGCGTACGTCGTAGTCGTTCACCCGCGTCACGATGCGCGGACTCCACAGGTCCTCGAACGAGGCGAGCGCCGTGGCGAGGGCGATGGGATCGCTGGTCACAGGGGTCTGTCGGCTCATGAAGCCATCCTGAGCCCCGCCCGCCGCCCGGCGTGAGTGCTAGAAAGAGCACATGCCGCAAGGATCCTCGCACGAGTCGGCGCACCGCGTCGTCGTCATCGTCGACGCCAACTCCAACCCCTTCGAACTGGGCTGTGCCACCGAGATCTTCGGCCTGCGTCGCCCCGAGCTCGGGCGCGACCTGTACGACTTCCGGCTCTGCTCGCCCGAGCCCCGGACCCTCATGCGGGACGGCTTCTTCACCCTCACGGGCGTCGCCGGCCTCGCGGCGGCCGACACCGCCGACACCCTCATCGTCCCCAACCGCCCCGACGTCGAGGTACCCCGCCGACCCGCCGTGCTCGACGCGATCCGGCGCGCCCACGCGCGCGGCGCACGCCTCATCGGCTTCTGCAGCGGCGCCTTCACTCTCGCCGAGGCCGGGGTCCTCGACGGCCGGCGCGCCACCGCCCACTGGCAGTGGGCGGAGTCCTTCCGCGCCCGCTTCCCCTCCGTACACCTCGAACCGGACGTCCTGTTCGTCGACGACGGCGACATCCTCACCGCCGCCGGCAGCGCCGCCGCCCTCGACCTCGGCCTCCACGTGGTCCGCCGCGACCACGGCGCGGAAATCGCCAACTCGGTCAGCCGCCGGCTCGTCTTCGCGGCCCACCGGGACGGCGGACAGCGCCAGTTCGTGGAGCGTCCGGTCCCGGACCTGCCCGACGAGTCCCTCGCCCCGCTGCTCGCCTGGGCCCAGGAAGGCCTCGGCTCACCCCTCACCGTTGCCGGCCTCGCCGCCCACGCGGCCGTCAGCCCGGCGACGCTGCACCGCCGGTTCAGGGCCCAGCTCGGTACGACCCCGCTGGCCTGGCTCACCGGTGAGCGGGTGGCCCTGGCCTGCCGTCTGATCGAGCGCGGCGAGTCCCGCTTCGACGTCGTCGCCCGCACCAGCGGCCTGGGCACCGCGGCCAACCTGCGTGCCCTGATGAACCGCGAGACGGGGCTCTCTCCGTCCGCGTACCGCCGCCGCTTCGGCCCGGCCGCACCGACGACGCCTCAGGGGCGTCCGGCGGATGCCGGGTCGGACAGGCCCTAGGAGCGGTACGGAGTGTGGGCCTCGGCCCAGTCCGCGAGCGCCCGGGCACAGTCCGCGACCGACTCCCGCCACGTCCTGGCCGCGCCGTCGCCCGCCTCGTCGCTCACGTGCTTGACGATCCGGATCGGCACCCCGGCCAGGCCGGCGGCGGTCGCCAGGGCGTAGCCCTCCATGTCGACCAGCGGGGCCCGCGCGGCGAGCCGGGCCCGGGCGGCCTCGTCGGAGATGAAGGCGTCGCCGGTCGCCAGGATCACGTCACCGCCGTCCGGCAGGGTCAGCGGCTCTCCGAAGGTCTCACCGGTCAGCGTCGCGAGCAGCTCGCTGTCGAGATCGTGCTGGAGCACCGTGCCCACGACGTGCGTTCCCGTCCACCCCGGCCGCAGCGCCCCGGCCGTCCCTAGGTTGACGACCCCGGACGGGCGCGGGCCCCGGCCCAGCACGGTCGCCAGCGAGATCGCCGCGTTCACCTTGCCCATACCGGTGAGCAGGATCGGCAGATCCGTGTCGAGGAACTGCGCCTCCTCCTTGACGGCCAGTACGAGCAGGGGCCGATCGGTCGTGATCTCTCCGATGAGTTCCATGCGACCACGCTACCCGCCGGGACTTCCCGGCCGCGCCGAGGGACCATGGAGGTGTCCGCATTCGCCAAGGAGATCACCATGGCAACCGGAACAGTGAAGTGGTTCAACGCGGAGAAGGGCTTCGGCTTCATCGCCCAGGACGGTGGCGGCCCGGACGTCTTCGTCCACTACTCGGCCATCGCCAGCACCGGATACCGCGAACTCACCGAAGGACAGAAGGTCCAGTTCGACGTCGTCCAGGGCCCCAAGGGACCCCAGGCGGAGAACGTCACGCCGGGCTGAAGCGCCACGCCGGAGAGCACGCCCGGCCTGGCGGATCAGGTCACATACTCCAGCGGAGTACCGCGCCCAGTCCGCCCGCCGGGCCGCGCATCCCCTCGGGGACCACGAGCACGTCACAGTCGGCCGCCGCGGCCGCCCGCAGCAGCGCGTCGTCCGCCCTCGCCTGCTCGGGCCGGGGAACGCCCATCGCACGGGCCTCACCGCGCTGCACGGCCACCTCGTCGACGCCCGGGCCGACCCAGACCTGGCGGCCCGCGTCGGCGGCCTCCGGGGTCAGCAGCAAGGTCGCCACCTGGTGGTTGCGCGCGGCGTCCACGACCGCCGGAATTCCCTCCGCCGCCTCTCCGGGGCCGGTGTCCACGGAGGACTCGCGGTGCTGGCCCGGCTTGCCCCGGCCCCGGTGGAACCGTTCGAGCGCCGTGCGAAGCCGGCCCTGCGCGTACGCCGCGCCCGCCTGCTCGATCTCGCGGTCGAGCGCCGCCGTGGCGGACCCGGCGGAACGGCCGCCGCTCTCCAGCTCGACGGTCACGTCCCGCACCCGATCCGGCAGCCGGTTGTGCACGGCCCTGCGCTCTCGTACGTCACCGGCCAGGACGAGCAGCTCCGCGCCGCTCTGCGGCCACTGCCTGACGATCTCCGCCACGATGATGTCGGCGGTCTCGTTCCAGCCGTTCTCGACCTTGTTGCGGTAGTGCCATTCGTAGCGGTCGGCGGGCACCCCACGGTGTCCGCGGCCCTGCCACTCCGTCCCACGCGCCTCGCCCACGGCCGTACGGCGGTGCCCCTCGCGCAGCTCCAGATCGGCCCCCATACGGTCGATGTACGCCACCAGGCAGGCCGGCGTCTCGCCCCGCAGGGCGGCCAGCGGTGCCACGTGGGGCAGCAGGGACCAGGTCGCCCCGCCGACGGGCGGGGGAAGCGCGAGCGGGACGTCGAGGACGACCTCGGCGCCCGCGGCGAACAGCGCCCGGCCGGGTGGCGTCCCCGAGACGGGCTCGTGCGCCAGCCGCTCCATCACCGCCCTGGTGGTGTAGCCGTCGGCGCCCGCGTCGATGAGCTGTCCCGCGATGGCGCGCTCACGGAGCTTCTGGATCTTCGCCGCGTCCTCCGTGGCGCGTGTGGTCTCGATGTAGACCGAGGCCCAGGGGCCCGGCCGGGCGAAGAGAGGCTTGAGGAAGGCCAGTTCCATGATGTCCCCCAGACGCGTGGGTACCGACGGTCGGGTGGCCACCCGAACTCGACGTGTCCGTCCGGATGCGGAGCGTGGTGACGGCGCGATTTCTCCCACCCGTCACCCCGCACCTCACGGGTGCCCCTGGGCCCCTACGGCAAACCGGTCGGCTCGTCCCGGCCCAGCCGGTCCGTGGGGACGAACGGCCGGAGTTCTCGTACGGCCCGCTCCGGATCGGGGTCGGAGACGGCCAGGCGGCGGAACGCGGCGTCGCGGCGCAGCTCGACGCAGAGCACGGGATCACCCGGCTTGATCACGGCGAAGTCCTCCCCGTCGGGCAGGACGCGGGTCCCCACGCACAGCCGGTCGGGGATCCAGAGCCCGCGGCCGCGCAGCCCGCGCAGGGCCCGCCACCAGTCGGGCTCGACGCGCACCTCGCGGAGGGCGCTCAACGGGACCCGGACCTGTCTGCGGCGTGCGGCCAGCGTCTCGCGCGGGGACAGCCGGACGACGATCTCCGCGCCTTCCAGGGCCACCCGAGCCATCACGTCTCACCGTCGCCCATGACGACACAACTCCTTCGATTCCTTCCATGATCCGGCCGGTTGTGGGTAGCCGCCAGACGGGCTGGGTTGAGGAGAGGGCCATGTCGCGTGCAGTCGGAATCGACCTCGGAACGACGAACTCGGTGGTCTCCGTCCTGGAGGGCGGCGAGCCCACGGTCGTCACGAACACCGAGGGTGCCCGGACCACGCCGTCCGTGGTCGCCTTCGCGAAGAAGGGCGAGGTGCTGGTCGGTGAGGTCGCCAAGCGGCAGGCCGTGACCAACGTGGAGCGCACCGCGCGGTCGGTCAAGCGTCATATCGGCGACGCGCAGTGGCGTTTCCCGGAGAGCGGCGAGATCGAGGGCCGGCGCTACACCGCCCAGGAGATCTCGGCCCGGGTGCTGCAGAAGCTGAAGCGGGACGCCGAGGCGTACCTGGGAGAAGACGTGACGGACGCCGTCGTCACCGTGCCCGCGTACTTCAACGACAGCCAGCGCACGGCGACGAAGGAGGCCGGTGAGATCGCGGGCCTCAACGTCCTGCGGATCATCAACGAGCCGACGTCCGCGGCGCTCGCCTACGGCCTGGACAAGGAGAACGACCACACCATCCTGGTCTTCGACCTCGGTGGCGGCACCTTCGACGTGTCGCTCCTGGAGATCGGCGAGGGCCTGGTCGAGGTGAAGGCCACCAACGGTGACACGCAGCTCGGTGGTGACGACTGGGACCAGCGTGTCGTCGACCACCTGGTGAAGCAGTTCAAGAACGGCCATGGTGTCGACCTGGCCAAGGACAAGATGGCTCTCCAGCGTCTGCGCGAGGCCGCGGAGAAGGCGAAGATCGAGCTGTCGGCGGCGACGGAGACGTCGATCAACCTGCCGTATGTGAGTGCCTCCGCCGAGGGCCCGCTGCACCTGGACGAGCGGCTGACGCGCGCTCAGTTCGAGCAGCTGACCGCCGACCTGCTCGAGCGCTGCAAGACGCCGTTCCACCAGGCGGTGCGGGACGCCAGGATCAAGGTGTCCGACGTCGACCACGTGATCCTGGTGGGCGGCTCGACCCGGATGCCCGCGGTGACCGAGCTGGTGCGGGAGTTGACGGGCAAGGACCCGCACAAGGGTGTGAACCCGGACGAGGTCGTCGCCATCGGCGCCGCGCTGCAGGCCGGTGTCCTGAAGGGTGAGGTCAAGGACGTCCTGCTCCTCGAC